>NZ_JBSFMM010000231.1:0-17343 GCF_053599555.1 Streptomyces sp. NPDC000941 | reverse complement strand
GCCGCGGCCGCGAAGCCGGGGCGCAGGCCGCCGTCGGCGACGGTGTCGCGCAGGGCCAGCGCGCCGAGGGCGGCGACCGACATGCCCTGGCCGTAGATGGGGTTGAAGGTGCAGGCCGCGTCCGAGACCACGACGAAGCCCTCGGGGACGCCGCCCGGCGCGTCGTAGTGGCGGCGGCGGTTGGAGGTTTCACGGAAGCCGTACGGCGGGGAGACCGGCCGGGCCGCCGTCAGATGGGTGTGCAGACGCGGTTCGTCGACGGACGCCACGAAGTCGAGCACCGCGGCGCCGTCGGTCGGCGGGTGCTGACCGCGCACCCCGGAGAGGGTCAGCAGCCAGTTGCCGTCCTCGACGGGGGACCATGCGGCGCCGCGCGGCAGATCCGGCCGCGGCTGGAGCACCACGGCCGCGTCCATGGGCGCGTCGGGCCGGAACATCTGGGTGACATAGCCGATCCCGGCGTCGACGATCTCTTCGCGTGGCGCCGGGCGGCCGAGTTCCGCCAGCCACTTCGGGGCGCGCGAGCCGCGCCCGGACGCGTCGATCACCAGGTCCGCCGGGATGTCCCGCTCGGCGCGCCCGGCGTCGCGGGAGCGGACCCGTACGCCGGTGACCCGGTCCGCGCCGCCGAGCAGCCCCACGGCCTCGGTCGCCTCCAGTAACTCCACCTGGGTGCCGCTCCCGGCGGCCTTGGCCAGCACCCTGGCCCGTACGGTGGCGTCGAACAGCGGGCGGGTGCAGCTGAGGAGAGTGTGGCGGCCCTCGTGGCGGCGGCGGTGCCAGCCGCCCGGGGAGCGGGTCAGCACGTCCCGGGGCATCTCCATGCTGCGCGCACCGGCCGCCCGTAGCTCCGCGCCCGCCCCGGGCAGCAGCTTCTCCAGGGCCTGCTGCCCGCCGGAGAGGAAGACGTGCAGATGGCGGCCCTGGGGCACCCCTTTGCGGAAGATGGGCCGCTCCGGGTAGCGGTCGCGCTCGATGACGGTCACCGTGTCCACGTGCCCGAGTAACGCCGCCACCGCCAGCGTGCCGGCCAGGCCACCGCCCACCACCACCGCGTCGCCGCTCATACCGCGCTCCTCCTCATGCCGATGATCAGCCCAAGCCTGGGGTGCCCGGCTTGGGCCGTCAACGGCGCGTGGTGGGGCGTGTGTCGAATCAGCCGCCGGGGCTCAGGGCTCGACGACGATCTTCCGGCCCTGTCCCGCGCGGAACTGCTCGAGCGCCTGCGGGTACTGCTCCAGCGGCAGCCGGTCGCTGATGAAGACCTTCGGGTCGAGCACCCCGGTGGCGAACAGCTGGGCCGCGCGCTCATAGCTGTGCAGCACGGCCATGGAGCCGGTGATGGTGATCTCCTGGTTGTAGATCTTGTACGGCTCGATCACGGCCTTGGTCGCGTAGTCGGAGACCCCGAACTGCAGGAACGTCCCCGCCTTGGCGACGCGGCCGAGACCGTCCTGGATCGCGGCCTGGTTGCCCGTCGCGTCGATGACCACGTCCCAGCCGCGCGGCTGGTCGAGCTCATCGGCCGAGGCGGCGGAGCGGGAGCAGCCGAGCTGGTTCGCGGTGGCGAGCCGGTCGGCGTTGATGTCCAGAACGTCGACGCTCGCCGCCCCCGTGCGCTTGGCCAGCTCCAGCATCATCAGGCCCATGGTGCCGGAGCCGTAGATCAGCACCTCGTTGGCCAGCCGGCTGTTCAGCACGTCGTAGCCGCGCACCGCGCAGGACAGGGGCTCGATGAGCGCCGCGTCCGCCACGTCCACATGCTCGGGCAGCCGTACGCAGTTGGCCACCGGCGCCACGGCGAACTCCGCGGCGCCGCCGGGCACGCTGACCCCGATGGCGTTCCAGCGGTCGCAGAGGTTTCCCCGGCCGATACGGCAGTAGCGGCACTCATGGCAGTAGAGGGACGGGTCGACGGCGACCCGGTCGCCCACCGCCACCTCGGTGACCTCGCTGCCGATGCCGACGACCTCGCCGGCGAACTCGTGGCCGGGGACGATCGGCAGGGTGGGGGCGAACTCTCCCTGGAGGATGTGCAGATCGGTGCCGCACAGCCCGCAGGCCGCCACATCGACGACCACGTCGCGCGGCCCGGGGGTCGGGTCGGGGACGGTGGCGACGCTGACCTTGCCGGGGGCTTCGATGACGGCGGCCCTCATTTGACTGCTCCTAGCGAGAGGCCCTGGACCAGCTTGTCCTGGGCGGCGAAACCGGCGGCGAGCACCGGGAGGGAAATCACGATGGAGGCCGCGCACACCTGCGCCAGGAACAGGCCCTGGCTGGTGACGAAGCTGGTCAGGAACGCCGGTGCGGTCTGCGCGACCACCCCGGTGAGCACATTGGCGAACAACAGCTCGTTCCAGCTGAAGATGAAGCAGATCAGCGAGGTGGCGGCGATACCGGGCCCGGCGATCGGGGCAACCACCCGAAGCAGCACGGTCGGCAGCTTCGCCCCGTCCATCTGGGCCGCCTCGATGATGGACACCGGGATATCGGAGAGGAAGGACTGCATCATCCACACCGCGATCGGCAGGTTCATCGAGGTGTAGAGGATGACCAGCAGCCAGATGTTGTCCAGGAAACCGGTGTTCTTGGCGAACAGATACACCGGCAGCAGCCCGGCCACCACCGGAAGCATCTTGGTGGACAGGAAGAAGAACATCACATCCGTCCACTTGCGCACCGGCCGGATGGACAGCGCGTACGCCGCCGGCAGCGCCAGGACCAGCACGAAGAGGGTGGAGAACAGGCTGGCGCCCAGCGAGTTGAGCAGCGGCGGCCAGGGGTCGGCCCCGCCGTTCACCCCGAAGAACTCGCGGTAGCCGTCGAGGGTGAGCGGGGCGGTCAGGGACGGCGGGTTGGTGGCGGCGTCGGCCTCGGAGTGGAACGAGGTCAGCGCCATCCAGGCGACGGGCAGGGCGAAGGAGATGCCGGTCAGCCAGGCCAGCAGGCCGAGCGCGGCGCCGCGGCGGCGGGCCTTGCGGGCGGCCGGCGGGACCGAGGTCACCGGGGCCGTGGCGGTCAAGGAGGTCATGCGCGGGACGCCTCCTCACGGAACAGGGACGACACCACGCGCAGCGCGAAGGTGGCGATGATGATCGTGCCGATCACCACCAGCACACCCGCGGCGGATGCCTGCCCGTACTCGTGGGCGTTGTAGAAGGTCTCGTAGATGGTGTACGGGAGGTTGGCCGTGTCCAGTCCGCCCCGGGTGATGGTGAACACCGCGTCGAAGTTCTGCACGATGTAGATCGAGCCCAGCAGGGTGCCCAGCTCCAGATAGCGCCGCAGATGCGGCAGGGTCAGATACCGGAAGATCTGGAAGTTGCTCGCGCCGTCCAGCCGGGCCGCCTCGATCATCTCCAGCGGGCGGCCCTGCAGACCGGCCAGCAGGATCAGCATCATGAACGGCGTCCACTGCCACACCAGCGAGGCCTCGACCGCGAACATCGGCATATCGGAGACCCATTCCGGCTGCGGCGGGTTGTCCATGCCGAACAGCTCGCCCACCCAGCTGAGCACGCCGTTGAACAGGCCGTACTCCGGGTTGTACAGCGCATGCTTCCACAGCAGCGCGGACGCCACGGGGACCAGCAGGAACGGCGCGATGAGCATGGTGCGCACCAGCCCCCGGCCACGGAACTTACGGTCCATCAGCAGGGCCAGCATCAGACCGAGCACCACGCTCACGATGACCACGGTGGCGGTCAGCAGCACGGTGGTGACGATCGATTCGCGCAGCCCCTCGTCGCTCACCGCCGAGGTGTAGTTGGACAGACCGGCGAACTCGCGCTCATCGGGCTTCAGCGAGTTCCAGTCGAAGAGAGAGATCACCAAGGTCGCCACGAAAGGCAGCTGGGTGACCGCGATCAGAAAGATCAGGGCGGGCATCAGTGGTGCCCGGGTGGCCCAGGCACGGGCCGCCTTGGGCTTGCGCGGGGCGCGCTGGGGCGAGGCGGCCACGGTCGGGGGTGGTCCGCTGCGCACGGGCGTCGCCGTGAGTGGATTAGTCATCTTGGTACTCCTCGCCCACCTTCTCGGCCAGCTTCTGCGACTTCTTGAGTGCCGACTCGACGGACTGTTTTCCGGCGATGGCGGCGCTGATCTCCTGGGCGACCTTGGTCCCGAGGTCGGAGAACTCGGGGATGTCGACGAACTGGATGCCGATGGTCGGCCGCGGCTGCACACCCGGGTCGCGCGGATTGGCGTTGCTGATGGACTGCCGGGTGACCTCGGAGAAGGTGCCGGCCTCCTTGCGGTACTCCGGGTTGGCGTAGGTGGAGGCCCGCTTGCCCGCGGGCGCACTGGACCAGCCGTAGGTGGTGCCCACCAGGGCCTCGTACTTCTTGCTGGAGGCCCAGGAGACGAACTTCCATGCGTTGTCGCTGTTACGGGACGCCTTCTGTACGCCCCACGCCCAGGTGTAGAGCCACCCTGAGCTCTTGGTCTTCACCACCGGCGCCTGGACGTAGCCGATCTTGCCCCGTACGGGCGACTTGGCGCCCTCCAGCGAACCGGCCGCGGAGGTGGCGTCGTACCACATGGCCGTCTTGCCCTGGGTGAGGTTGTTCAGGCACTCGGCGAAGCCCGACTGGGCCGCCCCGGATTCGCCGTGCTTGCGCACCAGATCGACGTAGAACTCGGTGGCCGCGGTGAACTCGGGGGAGGTGAGCTGCGCCTTCCAGTCCTTGGTGAACCAGGTGCCGCCGAAGGTGTTCACGACCGTGGTGAGCGGGGCCATCAGCTCACCCCAGCCGGGCAGCCCGCGCAGACAGATGCCCTTCATCCCCTTGCGGGCGCCGTCCACCTTGGCCGCCAGGTCCGCGACCTGCTGCCAGGTGGGGTGCTCGGGCATCTTCAGGTTCTTCTCGGCGAAGACGTCCTTGCGGTACATCAGGAAGGACGACTCACCGTAGAACGGCTGGGCGTACAGCTTGCCGTCGTCGGCGGTCAGGGACTGCCGCATCGAGGGCAGGATGTCTTTTTGGTCGAACGCCTTGTCGTCGCCGACATGGTCGTCCAGCGGCAGCAGCCAGCCGTTCTTGGCGTAGAACGGCACCTCGAAGTTGCTGATGGTGGCGACGTCGTACTGGCCGGCCTGATTGGAGAAGTCCTGGCTGATCTTGTCGCGGACGTCGTTCTCGGGCATCACGGTGAAGTTGACCCGGATGCCCGTTTCCTTGGTGAAATGCTTGGCGGTGAGTTTCTGCAGATCCATCATCTGGGGGTTGTTCACCATCAGGACGTTGATGGTCTTGCCACCGGAACCACCGCCCCCCATACCGGCGCACCCCGCGAGGAGTGCCCCCGCGGCCATGGCCACGACCGGTATCCGGGCAGCACGAAGTGTCAGGATGGGCATAACGGGTCCAATCGAAGGGACTGTTGAAGAAGTCAGGAGAAGTGAGGGGAGGTGAGCGGGGGTCAGACCCGGATGATCTGCGGGCCCAGCAGCGAGTAGCGGTTGGCCTCGGTCAGCGGGAGCCCGGTGTCCGTCACGATCGTCTCGAAGTCCGACACATCGGCGAAGCGGCAGAAGCTGACGGCCCCGAACTTGTTGTGCACCCCGGAGAACACTCTGCGCCGGGACACCTTGACCACCCGCGCCTTGACCTCGCTCACCGCCGGATCGGGCGTGGTGAGCCCGTACTGCCGGGAGATGCCGTTGGCGCCGATGAACGCCAGGTCGATGACGAAGCCCGAGAGCATATGGGTGGCCCAGTGGTCGACGGTGGCCATGGTGCCACCGCGCACCCGGCCGCCCAGCAGCAGCACGGTGGTGTTCTCGCGGGTGGCCAGGCCGCTCGCGGCCGACAGCGAGGCGGTGATCACCGTGAGCGGACGGTCCCGGGGCAGGGCCTCCGCGATCAGCTGGGGGGTGAAACCCTCGTCGATGAACACGGTCTCGGCGTCGCCGAGCAGATCCGCGGCGGCCGCCGCGATCCGCGACTTCTCCGGAACGTGCATGGTGGTGCGGAAGGCGAGAGTGGTCTCGAAACCCGCGCTCTCCACCGGGTACGCACCGCCGTGGGTGCGCCGCACCAGACCGTGGTCCTCCAGCACCCCCAAATCGCGCCGTACGGTCTCCTTGGAGACCCCGAGGTCCGCGGCGAGCTTCCCGACATCGACGGACCCCGCGCGCCGGGCCGCGTCGAGGATCTCCCGACGGCGTTCCTCCGCGTCCACACCGCACCTCCTGCCTGCTGTTGGCTTGCGTGGCAGTTTTACAAACGGGCAACACGGCCGCCAGTGGCGGCACAGGGCGGATCGTGCCCGGCTGCGCCCGTTGCAGGACCGTTGTCTTGCCTGGTCGGGCAGGGTGCGAGGAGCGGTGGTCGCACGGTGGGGTGACCGAAGACGCGCCCGGCCTGCCCGTTCGCTGCCCGTTTCTGGAAAATGGGCATGAACGGCGCCCGGCCGGGCGCGTTCAGAGACTAGGGAAAGCCCGTTCGGGCATGTGCTAGGAGGCTGAGAGCGCTCCGGAGGCGTCGAGGATGCGGCTCGCCACATTGACGGAGTCGACGAGCGGGTGCACGGCGAGCGCGCGGAGGGCCGCGGCGCGGGCGGCCGGGCCGTGCGAGGTGGCCGAGGCGATCGTGGCACGTTCCACGGCCTTGAGCGAGAGCATCAGCCCGAGCTGGTCCGGCGCCACGGCCCCGGCGGCCAGCGGGCGCGCCCCGCCCGCGTCGACCAGACAGGGGACCTCCACCACGGCGTCCGCGTCCAGACCGGGGACCGCGGTGCGGTTGCGTACGTTGAGGATCAGCGTGGCGCGCTCGTCGCGGGCGATGGCCCGCATGATGGCCAGCGCGATCCGGTCGTAGCCACCGCCGTCCAGGTCGCAGGAGTCCCGCTGCCAGCCGCCGCTCGCCTCCCGGCTCTCGGCCATGTACGTGGCCTCGCGCTCCATACGGGTCCGCTCCCACAGCTCCAGCGCCCCGGTCCCGGCAGCCCCTTCAGCCGTTCCCGCCGCCGCGGCCTCGGCGTAGAAGCCCGCCTGCTGGTCGCGCAGGAACTCCCCGCGGGTGGCCGGGGCCTGCCGGATGGCGCTGACCGCCTCCCGGTTGAAGTAGTAGTAGTGCAGATACTCGTTGGGCAGGGCGCCAAGCGCCTGCAGCCACGGCGCGCCGAAGAGCTTGCCCTCCTCGAAGGACTCCAGGGCCGCGGTGTCCGCCATCAGCTCGGGCAGCCGGTCCCGCCCGTCCACGATCACCCCGCGCAGCCAGCCCAGGTGGTTGAGGCCCACATAGTCGTAACTGGCCCGGCCCGGGTCGGCGCCCAGCGCCCGCGCGGCGCGGCGGCACAGCCCGACCGGGGAGTCGCAGATGCCGATCACCCGGTCGCCGAGCACCCGCTGCATCGCCTCGGTGACCATGCCGGCCGGGTTGGTGAAGTTGATGACCCAGGCGTCGGGGGCCACGGCGGCGATCCGCTCGGCGATCTTCAGTGCCACCGGCAGGGTGCGCAGCCCGTACAGCACCCCGCCGGCGCCCACCGTCTCCTGGCCGAGGACGCCCTCGGCCAGCGGGACGCGCTCATCGCGCGCCCGGCCGGCCAGGCCGCCGACGCGGATGGCGGAGAAGATGAAGTCGGCGCCGCGCAGCGCGTCGTCGAGGTCGGTGGTGGCGCGGACGGCGGGTGCGCCGGGGCGGCCGGCGGCCTGTTCTGCCAGTACGGCCCCGATCGCGTCCAGCCGGCCGCGGTCGGTGTCGAACAGGACCAGCTCGGTGCAGCGCCCGGCGGCGTCCCCGTCGGCAGCGTTGTTGTCGAGTAGCGCCCGGTACACCAGCGGCATACGGAATCCGCCGCCGCCCAGCACAGTCAGCCTCATACGGTCACTACCTCCACACCGGCCTCGCGGAACACCCCGAGGGTTGCCGGGTCTGATGTCTCGTTGGTGATCAGGGTGTCGATCTGCTGCGGCCCGCAGATCCGGGCGAGCCCGGTGTCGCCGGGAAACTTCCCGGCGGTGGCCAGCAGCACCACCTCGCGGGACGAGGCGAGCATGGCCCGTTTGACGGGCACCTCCACATGCGTGCTGTCCAGCACGCTTCCGTCGGGCAGCACCCCGCTGGCGCCGAGGAAGAGACGGCCGACGTGCAGCTGGCGGATGTTGGATTCGGTGAGGAAGCCGACCACGGACCGGTAGTTGCTGCGCACCTGGCCGCCCAGCAGGATCAGGGTGACCTCCGGGTCGTCGCGCAGCTCGTCGTAGACGGCGAGGTTACTGGTGACGATGGTGACCGGGCGGCCGCGCAGCAGCTTGGCGAGCTGGAGTGTGGTGGTGCCGATGTCCAGGAGCACCACGTCCCCGTCGGCGATCAGCCGGGCGGCCCGGCGGGCGACGGCCGTCTTGTCGGCCAGGTCGTCGACCGCCACCTCGCCGAAGGGCCGCTCCTCGTCCGGCTGGGGGGTGGCCACCGCGCCGCCGTAGACCCGGGTGAGCCGGCCGGCCCGGCCCAGCTCGGTCAGATCCCGGCGGGCGGTGGCCTCGCTGACCCCGAGCCGCTTGGCGATCTCGCCGATGGGCAGCACGCCCTCGTCACCGAGGATGCTCAGCAGCTTCTCGTGCCGGGTCTCTCGCAGCATGTCGGCAAACGTACTCCACGTGAGCGGGTTTGCGCGAGTGTGACCGACCTCTTGCATTCGTTGGCTGGGCCATGCAAGGTGTCGCTCACGCAGACACCCCCTGCGCAGTACGACCAAGACATAGAGAACACCTCTGCAAACACCTCGCAAACACCTCGCGAACACCACGCGAACACCACGAGAACACCGCGATGAACAGGAAGGGCGCACCGGTGAGCACTGCCGGAACCGCAGATTCCATAGACCCGCTGGCCGCCCTGCGCGCCCCCGGAGACCCCGAGCACGACGTCTATCTCACCGGCACCGTGTTCCTCGACATCATCTTCACCGGCCTCGACCACGCCCCGGTGCGCGGCACCGAGACCTGGGCCCGCGGCATGGGCTCCAGCCCCGGCGGCATCGCCAACATGGCCACCGCCCTCGCCCGCCTGGGCCTGCACACCACCCTCGCCGCGGCCTTCGGCGCCGATGTGTACGGCGACTACTGCTGGGAGTCCCTGTTCGGCGGCGAGGGCATCGACCTCAGCCACTCCCGGCGGCTGCCCGGCTGGCACTCGCCGGTCACCGTGTCCATGGCGTACGACGGCGAACGCACCATGGTCACGCATGAGCACCCGGCCCCGCCGCCCGCCACCCACACCACACCGCCGCCCTCCCGCGCCTGCGTCACCGCCTTCGAGCCGGGGCGGCAGGAGGACTGGGTGCGCCAGGCGCACACCCAGGGCAGCCGGATCTTCGCCGACGTGGGCTGGGACGACTCAGGACGCTGGGACCTGGCCGCGCTGCCCGACCTCGCGTACGCGCACGCCTTTTTGCCCAACGCGGCCGAGGCACAGCGCTACACCCGCACCGACACCCCCGAGCAGGCCGTACGGGCGCTGGCCGACCTGGTGCCCATCGCGGTGGTCACCCGGGGCGCCGAAGGGGCCGTGGCCATCGACTCGCTCACCGGGGAGAGCGCCGAGGTGCCCGGGCTGCCCGTGGCCGCGCTCGACCCGACCGGGGCCGGCGACGTGTTCGTGGCGGGCTTTATGACCGGCACCCTCGCGGGCTGGCCGCTCGCCGAACGGCTCGCCTTCGCCAACCTCACCGCCGCCCTCTCCGTCCAGCACTTCGGCGGCTCGCTGGCCGCGCCGGGCTGGGCGGAGGTGGCCGCGTGGTGGGCGCTGACCTCCCAGGCCGCCGACGACGGCGCGGCGTGCGGCGAACTGGCGCACCGCTACGGGTTCCTGAACGAGCTGATCCCGGCCGGGGTGCGCGAGTGGCCGCGCCTGCGGGCCCTGCCCACCATCGGCTTCCGGGGCGCGTGACGATGCCCGCGAGTCCACGGATACGTCTGAAGGAGATCTTGATGGGATTCCCCAGTACCGGCTCGCGCCGGATACGCCGGAGGGCTGTGCCGGTCCTGCTCACCGCCGGGCTCGCGCTGGTGGCCACGGCCTGTGTGCCGGGCACCGACGGATCGCAGGCCTACGGCCCGGGCAACGGCCCCGCCGTCGCCGTACCGGACCCGGCCAAGGCCGGGAAGGTCACGCTGACGGTCTGGGACCAGGAGATCCGGGGCGGCACCAACGGGGAACTGCAGCAGCTCAACAAGGAGTTCGAGCGCAAGTACCCCAATGTGAAGATCAAGCGGGTGGCGCGCAGCTTCAACGACCTCAAGACCACCCTCAAGCTCGCCCTCTCCGGCAACAACCCTCCCGATGTGATCCAGGCCAACCAGGGCTACCCGGACATGGTGTCCTTCGTCCAGGCCGGGCTGCTCGCCCCGCTCGACAACTACGCCGGGATCTACGACTGGAACACCCGCTACCCGAACACCCTGCTCAACCTCAACCGGGTCTCCGCCGACGGCACCGACTTCGGCACCGGCCGGCTCTACGGCATATCCCAGACCGGTGAGTACGTAGGCATCTACTACAACAAGGACGTGCTGGCGAAGGCCGGCGTCGAACCGCCCAAGACCTGGGGCGAGTTCACCGCGAGCCTCCCGCGCCTCAAGGACCGCGGCAAGCTGCCCATCCAGTTCGGAAACCTGGACAAGTACCCGGCCATCCACACCTTCGGCGTGCTCCAGGACCAGCTCGCCGCCGCCGAGGTCCGCGACACCGTACTCGGCCGCGGCGCCGGTTTCGACACCGCCGCCACCAAGGGCGCGGCGGCCACCCTCGCCGACTGGACGAAGCGCGGCTATCTCCCCAAGGGCTCCAACGGGCTCGGCTACGACGACGCCGCCAAGAAGTTCTCCTCCGGCGACGGCGGCTATCTGCTGACCGGCACCTGGCTGCTGGCCGATCTGAAGAAGGCCATGGGCGACAAGCTCGGCCTGATGGTCCCGCCCCCCGCCTCGGCCGGCGGCGCCCCCGTCACCACCGGCGGCCAGGGGCTCGCCTGGTCGATCACCTCCCGCTCCAAGCACCCCGAAGTCGCCGCCGCCTACCTCGACTTCATCACCAACAAGCACGCGGCCGATGTGATGACCGAGAACGGTGTGCTGCCCGCCGTGCCCGGAACTGCCGCCGAGCGGGTGGACCCGGACACCGTGGACGGCCAGATGATCGCCGGATGGAAGCGGCTGAGCGCGGCCGATGGTCTGGTCCCGTACCTCGACTACTCCAGCCCCACCTTCTTCGACACCATCACCGCGGCCCTCCAGGGCGTCATCAGCGGCAAGACCTCGCCCGAGAAGTTCGCCACCACCCTGCAACAGGACTACGGCGCCTTCATGAAGAAACAGCGTGAGCGCCACGCGGCCACCCCCGCCCCGGCGGAGCCGAAATGAAAAACCCTCTCTCCGCGGCCGCAACCACGTATCGGCGGCGGGCGCCGGGCGAGCCCCGCGCCATCGGCTATCTCTACATCCTGCCCGCCCTCGTCCTGTACGCCGCCTTCCTGCTCTACCCCTTCGGCCAGTCGGTCTGGCTGTCGTTCGTGCACTGGGACGGCCTGACCGTCGCCACCCCCGCGGGGTTCGACAACTACCGCGACCTGTTCACCGACCCCGCGCTGCGCGCCCCCTTCGCCCACGCCCTGCTGCTGCTCGTCTTCTACTCGGCCCTGCCGGTGGTCATCGGGCTGCTGCTGGCCGCCCTGATGTCCCGCGCCCGGGTCCGCGGTATGACCTTCTTCCGTACGGTCCTCTTCCTGCCCCAGGTCCTCGCGCTGATCGTGGTCGGCGTCGCCTGGCGCTCGATCCTCGCCCCGGACGGGCTGCTCAACGACACGCTCCACGCGGTCGGCCTCGGCTCCCTCGCCCGCCCCTGGCTCGGCGACTACGACTGGGCCCTGCCCGCCGTCGGCATCGTCGGCACCTGGGTCGGCACCGGGCTTTGCATGGTCCTCTTCCTGGCGGGCGCCCAGCGCATCCCGCGCGAGCTGTACGAGGCGGCCCGGATGGACGGCGCCGGGCCGGTGCGGGAGTTCTTCTCCGTCACCCTGCCCGGGCTGCGGCCGCAGATCGCGGTCGCGCTGACCCTGACGATCGTGGCGGGGCTGCGCAACTTCGACCTCATCTACATCACCACCAGCGGCGGCCCAGGCAACTCCACCTCCGTACCCGCCTACGAGGTCTACCACCGGGCGTTCGAGACCAACCAGGTCGGCTCGGCCGCCGCCGTGGGGGTGGCCCTCACGGTCCTGATCTTCGTCCTGACCGTCACGGTCTCCCGGCTCGTGGAAGGGCGGCGGTCATGACCACACGCCTCGAACGCAGTGTCACCTACGGCATCCTCGCCCTTTTCTCGGTCATCGCGCTCACCCCGGTCATCGGCATCCTCTCCACCGCCTTCGGCTCCCAGGACTCCCTGGACACCGGCTTCTCGCTGCCCGAGGGCGGACTGCACTGGAGCAACTTCGCCGACGCCTGGAACCGCGGCCACTTCGGCACCTACCTCGGCAACTCGGTCCTGGTGACCGTGGCCGTGGTGGCGGTCACCACCGTGCTGGCCGTACTCGCCGCGTACGCCTTCGGGGTGATGCGCTTCCCCGGCTCCACGGTGCTGTTCTACCTCTTCGTGATCGGCCTGACGCTGCCCCAGGAGGCGCTGGTCGTACCGCTCTACTTCGATCTGCGGTACGCCGAGCTCACCGACACCTACTGGGCGCTGATCCTGCCGCAGACCGCGCAGTCCCTCGCCTTCGGCGTGTTCTGGATGCGGACGTACTTCCGGGGCAGCGCGCGGTCGGTGATCGAGGCGGCCCGGCTCGACGGCGCGAACACCTGGACCACGCTGTGGCGGGTCCTGGTGCCCATGGGCCGCCCGGCCATCTCCACCATGGTGGTCATCACCTTCATGTGGACCTGGAACGAATTCCTGATGGCGCTGGTCATGGTCAGCGACGAGGCCCACCGCACGGTCCCGCTGGGCCTGGCCTTCTTCCAGGGGCAGCACAGCTCCGACGCGGCGCTGCTCGCGGCGGCCTCGGTACTCATCGCGCTGCCGGTGGTGGTCGTCTATGTGGCCCTGCAGCGCCGGTTCATCGAGGGCATGCTGGGCGGCGCGGTCAAGGAGTGACCACGCACCGGAGGAGCGAGGGCGGGGTCACAGATCGGGGGTGCGGCTCACCTCGCGGCCGCGCCGCGCCACGGCCCGGGCGAAGACCACGGCGTCGTGGACGGCCGCTCCGCCCGGGTCGTTGTTGAAGTACGCGTAGACATCGCCGCCCTCGGACCAGGCGTCGGTCACCCGGCGCGCCCAGGCGGTCAGCGACTGGTGGCTGTAGCGCGGCGCGGGCCTGGCCAGCCCGTGGTGGAAGCGGACATAGCCCCAATTGGCCGTGCGCCACAGCGGGGTCACCGGCCGGGAGGCGGCGTCCGCCCAGCACAGCGCCGCGCCCCGGCGCTCCAGCACCCCCCGGATCTCGTCGGTCCACCATGAGTCGTGGCGGGGCTCGACGGCCACCCGCGTCGCGGCGGGGAAGCAGCCGAGCGCGGTGTCCAGCAGCCCGCTGTCGGCGCGCAGGGTGGGTGGCAGCTGCAGCAGCACGGGGCCCAGCCGGTCGCCCAGGCCCTCGGCGTGCGACATCAGCCGCGCGACCGGCTCCTCGGGGTCGCGGAGCCGCTTGATGTGGGTGAGATAGCGGCTGGCCTTGAGGGCCATCACAAACCCGGCGGGGGTGCGCTCCCGCCAGGCGGCGAACTGCTCGCGGGTGGGCAGCCGGTAGAAGGCGTTGTTGGACTCGACGGTGGCGAACCCCCGCGCGTACTCCTCCAGCCACAGCCGCTGTGGGCAGTCGGACGGATACAGCACGTCGCGCCAGTCCTTGTACTGCCACCCCGAGGTGCCGACGAGTACGGTCATGCTTCACCCGGATGCCAGGGCGGCCACTGGCCCGGCCGGTCGACCCAGTGGACCTGCTCGGGGTCGTCCAGGTCGATGTCCGGGAACAGCCGTCGCACCCGCGGCTCGAACTCCTCCCGCTCCAGCGGCTCCCAGCCCGGGCCGCGCAGCCACACCCGCCGGTATCTGGTGTCCGCGTCGTACGCGTCCACGAAGACGAGATGGCCGGACTCGCTCGGATCCGTGGCGTTCTCCATGGCTCCAGGGTGGGCCGCCCCGGCCCGCTCGCGCGCGCCGACGCGGCCGACCGGGTCCCCGCCGGTTTGCGGACGGGGGAAACTTCGGATGGAGTCGTAAGAGCGGGGTCTCCCGGTACTGAGGTCTCCCTGTACGAGCGGGGTGAGTCATGATCTTCGTCGACCGCGTGGACGCCGGGCGGCGGCTGGCGGCCCGGCTGTCCCCCCTGAGCGGCGAGGACCCCGTGGTGCTCGGGCTGCCGCGGGGCGGGGTGCCGGTGGCCTTCGAGGTGGCTCGGGAGCTGAAGGCGCCCCTGGACGTGATCATCGTCCGCAAGCTCGGCGTCCCCTTCCACCGCGAGCTCGGCTTCGGCGCCATCGGCGAGGGCGGGGTGCGGGTGGTGCACGACGCGATCGTACGGATGAGCCGGGCGCGCAAAGAGGAGCTTGAGGAGGTGGAGCGAACCGAGGAAGAGGAGCTCGCACGGCAGGCGCGGCGGTTCCGGCGCGACCGGCCGCGGGTCGCGGTCGGCGGCCGGACGGTGATCGTCGTGGACGACGGGATCGCCACCGGTGCCACGGCACGGGCGGCCTGCCGGGTCGCCCGGGGCCAGGGCGCGGCCCGGGTGGTACTGGCGGTCCCGGTCGCGCCACCGGACGCGGCCGAGGCGCTGCGGCAGGACGCGGACGACGTGGTGTGTCTGTCCACCCCCGCGGAGTTCTCGGCGGTCGGCGAATGGTACGAGGACTTCTCCCAGACCAGCGACGCCGAGGTCGTGGAGCTGCTCTCCCGGTCGACCGGGATGCCGGGTGAGGCGCATCCTGGTAAATGAAGCAGGAGGTGATGACCGCGATGGAGACGATCGTGGGATGCGACATCGAAATGGAGTTCCGTGAGCTCGGACCTCTGACCGAGGCGGTCGTCCGGCTGAGGATGCACGACGGGACCGAGATCCTTGCTCAGGGCCGCGCGAACCGGAATCCCGACGACCCGGCGCAGCCGCGGGTCGGCGAGGAGATCGCGGCGGCGCGTGCGCTGAACAACCTCGCTCACCGGCTGATCTCGAAGGCGGGCGGTGACATCGAGGAGGTCACGCACGCGAAGGCACATCTGGTGATGTAGGGCGGGTCTGCCGCGGCACCGGGCCGCGGCAGAGCACCCTTCGCTCACGTACCTCTCAGATCTGGACGCCCTTGGACCGGAGATAGGCGAGCGGGTTGACATCCGAGCCGTAGTCGGGGCCGGTGCGCACCTCGAAGTGCACATGCGGTCCGGTCACGTTGCCGGTCGCCCCGGACCGGCCGATCTGCTGGCCGGCGGAGACCGTCTGGCCGACGTGGACGGTCAGCGCCGACATGTGCGCGTACTGGCTGTACATGCCGTCGGGGTGGCGGAGCACGACCTGGTAGCCGTACGCACCGCCCCAGCCCGCGGCGACCACCTCGGCCGAGCCCACGGCGCGCACCTGGGTGCCGGTGGCGACGGGGAAGTCGACGCCGGTGTGGTGGCCGCTGGACCAGTTGCTGCCGGAGATGCCGTAGGCGGTGCCGATGGCGTGGCTGGCGACGGGCGAGGTGAAGGATGCCGACGACGAGGACGGGTGCGCCGCCGAGCCGGACTTCTTCTTGGCGCGCTCGCGGGCCTTGTTGGCCTGCTCGACCCGCTGCTTGGCCGCCTCCTCGGCGCGCTGCTTGGCTTGATCCGTACGTTGCTTGCCCTGATCCGTACGCTGCTCGGTCCGGGGCTGGGTCTGGCGGGGCTGCGTGGCGGGGGACCGGCTGGTGTCGAGGGCGAGTTTCTGGCCGGGGTAGATCAGGTCCGGGTCGCCGCCGATGACGCGGCGGTTGGCCTCGTAAAGCCGCTGCCAGCCGCCGTCCACGTCCCGCGCGTCGGCTATTCGGGACAGGGTGTCGCCGCCGACCACGGTGTACGAGGAGCCGGAGCGCCCGGTGGCGGCCGCGCTCTGGTCGACGGCCTTGGTGCTGGCCTTGGGCGCGGCTTCCGGAGCGGACTCGGTCTTGGGAGTGGCCTTGGGGGTGGCCTTCGGAGTCGCTTGGGGGGTGGCCTTGGGGGCGGTCTGCGTCTGGGTGCGGCCGCTCGCGGTGCCGGGGGTGACGTCCGCGGGCTGGCCGCCGCGGGTCAGCCCTGCCTTGACGGAGCAGACCGGCCAGGCGCCGGGGCCCTGGGAGTCGAGCACCTTCTCGGCGATGGCTATCTGCTGGTCCTTGGAGGCCAGATCGGCCCGGGGCGCGAAGGACGTCCCGCCGTACGCCTGCCAGGTGGACTGTGAGAACTGGAGGCCGCCGTAGTAGCCGTTCCCGGTGTTGATGCTCCAGTTGTCGGTGGACTCACACTCCGCCACCTTGTCCCAGGTGTCGACGGAGGCGGCGTTCGCCTGGCCGACGCCTATGAGGGGCAGTGCCACGCCGGCGCCGCCCGCGGTGAACGCGAGCGAGGCACGGGAGACGCGGCGGGGCCGGGGCCGTCGGTGACGTCCGCGTGCAGCCATTGAGCTCATCCTCTCCTGACGCCTGCGAGGTGAGCTGTCGGGTTCGGGCGGGAGCTGCCCGGCCGCGCCGTTCGCCGGTGCCCCCGGCACCGTGGCGCGACTTCACCCCTAGCCGTCCCGCCCGACGTGGCACGGCACGGCGCCTACCTGGTTCCCCCGCTCCTGCCGTGACAGGTCGTCGTGTCACTCCTCCGCCACGGCAGGACTCGGCGCTCCGGCGAGGGAGAGACCCGTGCATGGAATGCGCCGGGTGCGGCACAGTAAACACATGGTTTAGGTCACGACAAGGTCTCGACGGACCTGTGTCCGGAAATCGATCACGGCGGTGATGAACTGTGATCCGCGTCACCACTTTACGGGTGGGGTGATTGTGGCGCGGAATCCGCAATGCCGAATTGCCCCTGTTATGCGATTAATGCCGTCACAGACATAAGGGCGCCGATCGGGGGAAGGGGAGCCGAAGGGGAATGGACGGGGAAAGTCGGGGCACTCGGCGCGGCGGCTGACGAGCCGCCGGATGCCCGACCCACAGGAGGTTGCCCATGGCTCAGCGGTACGGCGGGACGCCCGCGAGGCGTCTGCCGCCGGTCTTATCCGTATCCGCACTGCTCATCGGCGCGCTGGCCGCGGTCACCGCCTGCGGCGCCGACGAGGACTCCGGGGCGCCCGCGCCGCCCGGCGCCGCGGGCGCGTCCCATTCGGCGGCGAGCGCCGGCCGGCCCGGCGCCG
>NZ_JBSFMM010000230.1:0-17366 GCF_053599555.1 Streptomyces sp. NPDC000941 | reverse complement strand
GCGAAGGACGCGGCGCGCCCGGCCACGCGCGAGGCCGGCACCCGCGCGGCGGCGTGCGCCACACAGCGGGTGGTACTACACGGTGACCAGGCGGTCCACGGGGACCCGGCGGCCCCCGTATCCCGTATGCCTCTCGGCGCCCCCGCAGGCGAGGGCGCCGGCACCGGCAGGGTCACCGGGACTCGCCCAGGAAGTAGCGCCGATAGCGGTCGTTCATCTTCTCCGTGTCGAGCAGCACGAAGAAGTCGGCGTCGTCGAAGTCCCGCTCGTGCTGCGGCGCCCCGCACATCCAGGCCCCGACCCGCAGATAGCCGCGCAGCAGCGGCGGCAGCGCGGCGTAGCCCGGCTCGGCGACCAGCGGCCGGGTGGGCATCCACGGGTCGCGCGGGAGCACCCGCACATCGGCGGGCGCGGCGTGCCGGGTGGTGCCGAGCAGCCAGGCGTCCGCGGCGGCCTGCCCGCCGTCGGCCAGCGGGACCGAGGCGCAGCCCGCGAGATAGCGGTGGCCGGACAGCAGCACATACCGGGCCAGCCCGGCCCACATCAGATTGATCACCGCGCCCGAGCGGTGGTCGGGGTGGACACAGGCCCGGCCCGCCTCGACCATCGAGAGACGTATCTCGTCCGGAAGTCCGCGCAGATCGAACTCGGTCTCCGAGTACAGCCGCTCGCTGCGCCCGGGCGGCAGCAGCCGGTAGGTGCCGACCACGGTGTCCGTCGACGTGTCCGTGACGATCAGATGGTCCATGACCTCGTCGAACTCGTCCACGTCCCGGTCGCCGACGGTGTGCAGCCGGGCTCCCTTTTCCTGCCCGAAGACCTGGTAGCGCAGCCGCTGGGCGGCGTGGATCTGCTCGTCGGTGTCCGCGATCGAGGTGACGTAGGAGCGGGCGTCCGCCGGAACCGAAGTTGTCGAGAGCACATGCATTCCTGTTCTCCGTTCAGGGGAGTCGAGCACCAGCGAAGGCGTGGAATGGCTTCGCAAGTGTTGCCCCGGCACGAGAACGCGGCAGTGTCCGGACGGTGATTCGACGACTGCCGGACGATGACGAACGTGTGCCGCCACGGGCGCCACATGTGATGTCCACCCGGGCGACGCCCACGCGTCGTACCAGACGGGGTTTACCGTTCGGCCGAGCCCGGCAGCGGGAAGCCGAGCGCGCGGGCCGCGTCGGCGGGGGTGAGCTGGGACCACAGCTCGGCGACGGAGCGCGCCGAGGCGAGCGAGCGGGTCTCGGCCCGGTCGAGGTAGAGCGTGCCTTCGAGGTGGTCGGTCTCATGCTGGACGATACGCGCGGGCCACCCCGCGAACTCCTCGTCCAGCTCACGCCCCCGCTCGTCCTGGCCCCGCAGCCGGATCCGCTCGGGGCGGGCGACCACGGCCTGCCACCCGGGCACGCTGAGACAGCCCTCGAAGAACGCCGCCCGGTGGCCGGGGTCGCCCACCGGCTCGTACGAGGGGTTGACGAGCACCCGGAAGGGCAGCGGCACCCGCCCGCGCGCCTCCCGCACCTCCGCGCTCACCTCGGCCGGGTCCTCGATGACCGCGATCCGCAGCGGAACGCCGATCTGCGGGGCGGCCAGGCCGACCCCCGGGGCGGCCTGCATGGTCTCCCGCATGGCTCGCACCAGCCGGTCCAGTTGCCCGGCCGACAGCTGCCCCTCGTACGGAAGGGCGGGCCGGCGCAGAACCGGGACTCCCGCCGCGACGATCGGCAACGGAAGGGGGCCGGCGAGGAGTTCGTCGATGAGCTCGGGCAGCGGGGCGGTCAGCATGGGGACAGCCTGGCAAGGGCCGGGCCGCCGCGGCAAACCGAATGTGGTGGAAGGCTGAACAATACGGGGCCAGGGGCCGTACTCCCCGGCAGAGCCTCCGGGGAACCCACGCCTCCGGAGGCTCTCCCGGGTCGCGCCGACTCGGGCCGGCTGCCGCTCCGCGGTGACTCTCCCCGTTGTGCGCCGCGGGGCGGCAGCCTCGCACCCCGGACGCATACGGTGGGGAGTGCACCCCAGACGTCGGGGAGTGGCGTCAGCCCTTCAGGCCGGCCAT
Source organism: Streptomyces sp. NPDC000941 (assembly GCF_053599555.1). NCBI lineage: Bacteria > Bacillati > Actinomycetota > Actinomycetes > Kitasatosporales > Streptomycetaceae > Streptomyces > Streptomyces sp. NPDC000941. The sequence goes on along the minus strand of NZ_JBSFMM010000230.1, from coordinate 15,316 downwards.
CCAGGCCTCGACCTCGTCCGCCTGCCGGGGCAGGCCGGCCGACAGGTTCTCGGTGCCGTCGTCGGTGACGAGGATGTCGTCCTCGATCCGCACCCCGATACCGCGGTACTCCTCGGGCAAGGTCAGATCGTCGGGCTGGAAGTACAGCCCGGGCTCGACGGTGAGCACCATCCCGGGCTCCAGCGTGCCGCCCACGTACATCTCGGTACGGGCCGCGGCGCAGTCGTGGACGTCGAGGCCGAGCATGTGGCCGGTGCCGTGCAGGGTCCAGCGGCGCTGCATACCGAGTTCGAGGGCCTTGTCCACCGACAGGTCGCCGAGCAGGCCCCAGTCCACCAGGCGCTCGGTGAGCACCCGCTGGGCCGCCTCGTGGAAGTCGCGGTAGCCGGCGCCGGGCTTGACAGCGGCGATTCCGGCCTCCTGCGCGTCGTACACCGCGTCGTAGATCTTGCGCTGGATCGGGGTGAAGCGGCCGTCGATGGGCAGGGTGCGGGTCACATCCGCGGTGTAGAGGTTGCGGGTCTCCACGCCCGCATCGAGCAGCAGCAGTTCACCGGGGCGCACCGGGCCGTCGTTGCGCACCCAGTGGAGCGTGGTGGCGTGCGGGCCGGCGGCGCAGATGGAGGCGTAGCCGACGGCGTTGCCCTCGACGCGGGCGCGTAGGAAGAACGTGCCCTCGATATAGCGCTCGGAGGTGGCCTCGGCCGCTTCGAGGACCTTGACCACATCCTCGAAGCCGCGCGCGGTGGCCTCGCAGGCGAAGCGCAGCTCGGCGATCTCGAACTCGTCCTTCACCCGGCGCATCTCGGAGAGGAAGCCGCGGAACTCCTCGTCGCGCTCGGCGGTCACCTTGTCGTGCAACGCGCCCTCGACACCGGCGTCGTAGCCGCGCAGCACCCGGACCGGGCCGGTGGCCTCCTTCAGCCAGTCGGCCAGCTTACGGACGTCCTCGCAGGGCAGGCCGAGAAGCTTCTCGTTCTCGGTGAGGCTGTTGCGCCGGCCGTCCCACAGCTCGCCCTGCGCCGAGAGCCAGAACTCGCCGTTCTCACGGTCGGAGCGGGGCAGCAGATACGCGGTGGCCGCATGGCCGCCCTCGCTCCGGGGCTCCAGCACCAGAACGCCGTCAGCGCATTCAGCGGGCCGGTCGCCGGTCAGATGGACGTAGTCGGAGGAGGGGCGGAAGGGGTAGTCCGTGTCGTTGGCACGGACCTTCAGTCGGCCGGCCGGAATCACCAGGCGCTCGCCGGGGAAGCGGGCGGAGAGCGCGGCGCGGCGGCGGGCGGTGTGCGCGGCCTGGGGGATGGGTTCGAGGTCGTGCCGCTCGGTGTCGGCCCAGCCCTGCTTCATGTTCTCGGCGAGCTCGTCGCTCACGCCTCGCCCCAGGCCGTTCTTGCGCTGGCGTAAGGTCTCGGACTGCTCGCCCTCCGGGCCCTCCGGGGCCTGGAGCTCCCGCTCGGGCTCCTGGCTCTCGGACGTCCGCTCGGTCACGACTGCCTCCTCGGTCGAATCGGTTACGGCCGCCTCCCCATGGCCAACCGGGTGACGGCCCGCCTATTATGACGATTCGCTGTATTGAGCGGGCGGAACGGGGGAACAGGGATCGACACGGCCGGTGCGGAACAATTCGTTCCTGAACCGGTTGCGTTCCTTGAGTTTTCCGGATCGAGATCGTCAGTAATTTTCGGAATGGCCGTTTCACACTGACGGGGGCAGGGTGTCCGAAGGCACAGCGAGCTTGAATTCCGGGCTCGGGTCCTATTTCCGATTGCTACGGGCGCCCGGCGCCGCCGCGCTGGCGTTCTGGGGGATGGTCGGTCGATTCCCCATCGCCATGCGGTCCCTGAGCTGCGTGATGCTGATCTCCTCGGTCACCGGGTCACTGGCGGACGCCGGGACGGTGGCCGCGGCCATGCTCGTCTCGCAGGGCGTGGCCAGCCCGGTGCTGGGGCGGCTGGCCGACCGGCTCAGCCAGCGGCGGGTGCTGCTCACCGCGTGCCTGGCGCATGCGGTGGGGATGGGCGTGCTGCTGGTGTCGATCCTGCTGGAGGCCCCGCTGTGGCTGCTGATCGTCCCGGCGGTGGCCACCGGATGCGCCTCGGTCTCGTTCACCTCGTTCATGCGAGCGCGGTGGGCGGCGATGGCCGACCGGGGAGCGCTGCGGACGGCCTACGCCCTGGAATCCATGCTGGACGAGACGATTTTCCTGCTGGGGCCGCTGCTGGCCACCGTCCTGGCCTCGGCGGTGCACCCGGCCGCGGGCCTGATCGCCTGCGCGGTCCTGACCTTGACCGGCTCCATCGCCCTGGCGCTGCACCGCCAGTCCGAGCCGGTGCCCGAGCCGACCTCGGGCCGCGGCCCCGAGCGGGCGATCGCGGTGCCCGGGGTGCGGGTGCTGATGGTCTCCTACGCGGGGATGGGATTTCTGCTCGGCGCGGTCGACGTCACGATGATCGCGTTCGCCCAGGAGCGGTCGCACTCCGGTCTCGCCGGGGTGTTCCTGTCGCTGACGGCGGTGGGCAGCCTGATCGCCGGGGCGGTCTACGGGGCGGTGAACTGGCGGCTGTCACAGGCGCGGCTGCTCTCGATCACCACCTCCGTGCTGACGCTCGGCGTGATCCCCCTGGCCTTCGCGGACTCCTTACTGGTGATGGGCCTGCTCGCCGTCGTCGCGGGTGTGGCGATCTCCCCGGGGCTGATCGCGGGCAGCACACTGCTGGAGTCGCTGGCCCCCAAGGGCTCCTTGTCGGAGGGGTTCTCGTGGCTCACCAGCGCCGGTGCCCTCGGCATCGCCCTGGGCACGGCCGTGGGCGGGCGGCTGGCCGATCCGGGCGGCTTCGAGCAGGCGGCGTGGGCGGCGGTCGGCGGCGGAATCCTCGCCATGGGGCTGAGCCTCGCAGGACAGCCGGCCCTCCTGAGGACAAGGCCGGCTCCGGAAGCGGCTTCGGGAACCACCGTTTGAGAACAATGACGTTACGACAGCGTGAGGACTGAGTTGTGAGCACAGCGCATGGCGTGTCCGAGCGGAAGGGACTCGGGGGATTACCGGTTCCCCGTCTCTCGTTCGACGAGTTCATGGCCTTCGGGCGGCGGGCCCTCATCCGGGCGGATGTCCCCGTGGTGATCGATTTACCGAAAGGCGCCCGGGGCCTCGGCAGAGAAGGCGTGGCCGAGCGCCTGGGAAACATGAAGGTGACCCTGTTCACCGAGCCGAGCGACAAGCAGAATTCACGGCGGTGGACCACCAAGGAGATCCGGCTCCGCGAGTTCTTCGACGACGACCGATACCAGACCGACCCCGGCACCTGGAACCGTATCGTGTCGAACATCCGCAACAGCCCGGCCGATGTCGACGCGATCCTCGGCTTTGACGCCGGAGAACTGTTCGACTACCGACGCTCGTTGAACGCCGCCAACCTGTGGATCAGCCACCGCGGAGTGTTCACCCAAAGCCACTTCGACGAGCTGGAGAACTTCAACATAGCGCTGGAAGGCCGTAAGCGGTTCGTGCTGGCACCCCCGGGATTCCTGGAGTACTACCCGAGGTCGATCGCGCGCGGGTTCGGCGACAAGTCCCGGGCCTTCGACTTCGACGAGGTCGACCGGCGGCGCTTCCCCAAGCTCGTCTCCAAGCTGGCCGAGCGCCGGGAGCTGATCCTGGAGCCCGGACAGATGCTCTACCTCCCGCTCGGCTGGTGGCACCAGGCCGAATCGCTGGACGAGATGAACATCAACATGAACTTCTGGCTGCGCGACCCGAAGATCCTCCGCAGACCGTATGTGCTCGGCGTCGCGCTCTACACGGCCGCCTACCGCAAGCTCAAGGGCGTCTACAACTACCAGCCCGCCGAGGCGGCGTCATGAGCGGGCGCAAAACCATCGGGCGCGAAACCATCGAGCCCACGCACCGCTACCGCAACAACGACACGGCCGTCGGCGTCGGAAACGCCTTCTGGGACCTGTCCGAGCGCAACGGCCTCGCCGGGATCGTGGCCGAACTCGACGACAACAACCCCGGCGTGCTGCACACCGAGGACGGCCACGAGTTCACCAACTTCACCTGCTGCTCCTATCTGGACCTCGACTCACACCCCAAGGTCATCGAGGGCGCGGTCGCCGCGCTGCGCCGGTTCGGCGTGCTCGACCACTGCATTCCGCGCAGCCGGGTGCAGATCCCGGCGCTGCTGGAGCTGGAGGCATCGCTCGGCGAACTGTTCGGCGCCGACGTGGTGGCCGCGATCTCGGCGGGCGTGGCCAGCGCCGGACTGCTGCCGCTGATCGCCTCCGGGCATCTGGGCAATGGGATCCGACCGCTGATGGTGTTCGACAAGAACTGCCATGTGTCCATGGCCGGGGCAAAACCCGCCTGCGCCGACGAGACCGAGGTGGTCAGCTGCGGCCACCACGACCTCGGGTTCCTCGAGGACATGTGCAAGCGGTACGAGCGGGTCGCCTACGTCGTGGACGGCTCGGACAGCCTGGGCGGATACGCGCCGGTGCGGGAACTGGCGGAGTTGCAGGAGACGTACGGGCTGCTGGTGTACTACGACGACTCGCACTCCCTCTCGGCGTACGGGGAGCGCGGCATCGGCTACGTACGCACGCACTGCCCCGTGCTGGACGAGCGGACGATCACCGTCGCGACCCTGAACAAGGCTTTCGGGACCAGCGGCGCGGCCATCCTGCTCGACGGCTACCCGAAGGACACGCTGCGCGTGGTCGAGCGGTTCGCGGGTGCCCTCAGCTACTCGCAGCCGATGAACACCGCCGCGGTCGGGGCCTCGCTGGCCTCGGCGGAGATCCACCGCACCGAGGAGCTGACCGAGCTCCAGGGGCGGCTGCGGGCGAATATCGCGCTGTTCGACAGCCACATCAAGACCGAGCAGACCGGGACGGCGTTCCCGATCCGTCTCGTGCCGATGAGCGACGAGACGGTCATCGAGGCGGGCCGCCGGGTGTACCGGGCCGGGTTCTACGTTTCCCCGGTGTTCTTCCCGATCGTCCCCCGCGGTACCGCGGGCCTGCGGGTGATGCTCCGCGCGGGCCAGACCGAGGAGCAGATCCGCGGGCTGTGCGCGGCCCTGGCCGAGGCGGGCGTCCCGCAGGCGGCCCCCGTGCCGGAGGAGGGGGCCGGATGACACACACCGCCCGGGCGATCCCGCGCTCCATCCTGTACACGCCCGCGCTGTCGCTCGACCGGGTCGTGGGGGCGTGGTCCTACGACGCGGATGTGCATCTGGTCGACCTGGAGGACGCCGTTCCGCCACCGGAGAAGGCCGCGGCGCGCCGGGTGTGCCGGGCGGCGCTGGAGAAGGCGCCGGAGCCCGCGAACGCCGCCGTACGCGTCAACGAGTTGGGCACCATCGAAGCCGTGCACGACATCGTGATGCTCGCCGAATGCCCGGTCAAACCCGGCTTCATCGTGATGACGATGGTGAAGTCCGCGGTCGAGGTGGCGCTGATGCGCGACACCCTCGCCTCGGCGGGGGTCCGCCCGCAGATCTATGTGACCGTGGAGACCCCGGCCGCCGTCGCCGACGTCGACGCCATCGCGGCGGCTGCCGACGGGCTGATCCTCGGTTCGGCGGACCTGGCCGCCGCCCTGGGCATCGAGATCAGCTGGGCGGGACTGCTCGCCGCCCGCCAGGCGATGGCCCTGGCCGGCGCCCGGCACGGCACCGCCCTGATCGACACCGCCAACTTCCGGCTGGCCGAGCCGGAAACGCTGGCCGAGGAGATCGACCGGGTGCGCGAGCTGGGCTTCCACGGCAAGGTGACCGTGCACCCCAGCGAACTGGCCGCGATCAACCGGGCCCTGCGGCCCGACCCGGCCGGGCTGCGGCTGGCCCGGCGGGTGACCGAGGCCGTACGGGCGGCGGACGGCGGAATCGCGGTCCTGGACGGGAACATGGTCGGCCCGCCGTTCGCCCGGATGGCGCGCGCCACGGTGGCGCGCGGGGACGCCTGGGCCGAGCGGTTCGGCCGAGGTGGCGGCATGGGCGGCACCGGCGATGTGGGCGGCACCGGTGGCGGCGGCGAGGAGGCGGGCCATGACCGTCGCTGAGCGCGCCACCGCCGGGCCCGGCACCGTCCCGCCCATCACCGTCGCCGTCATCGGCACCGGGGTCATCGGCCGGGACCTGGTCGGCAAGATCCACCGCTCCACCGTGCTGAACTGCGGCAGGGTGGCCGGGCGCAACCCCGAGTCCGAGGGGTTACGGTACGCCGCCGAGCTCGGCTGTCCGACCACGGCGGAGGGCATCGACGCGATCCTCGCGGCCCCGCGCCCGTACGACGTGGTGTTCGACGCCACCAACGCGATGTCGCACGCCGAACACTGGCGGCTGCTCCAGCCGCTGGACACGCTGCTGATCGACCTGACCCCCAGCCGGGTCGGCCGGATGGTGGTGCCCACGGTGACCGGGACCCGCCCGCCGGCCGAGCGCAACGTCAGCCTCATCAGCTGCGGCGGACAGGCGTCGATTCCGATCGCCCACGCCCTCGCCCAGCGGTTCGAGGTGGCGTACCTCGAGGCCGTCTCCACCGTGGCCGGCACCATCGCGGGCCGGGCCACCCGGCTCAACCTCGACGAGTACATCGCCACCACCCAGCACGCCCTCACCACGCTCGCAGGCGTGCCCGACACCAAGGCGATCCTCAACATCAGCCCGGCCGTGCCCCCGGCCACCTTCCGGACCGCCGTCCACGCGATCGTCCCCGGGGCCGACGCCGAGGCGGTGCGCGCCCTGGTCGACGCCGCCGCCGAGCGGGTGCGGGCGCATCAGCCCGGGTACGAGGTCATCGCCTGCACGGTGACCGGCGACCGGGTCGTGGTCTCCCTGGAGGTCACCGCGGACAGCGACGTACTGCCCCGGTACGCCGGAAACCTGGACATCATCAACTCGGCCGCCATCCTGGTCGCCGAGCAGCACGCGGCCCGGCTCGCCCCGGCCGGCAGGACGGCGGTGGGCCGATGAGGTCCGTGGTGATGTACGACCCCACCTTGCGCGACGGCCAGCACGCGGTGCGGCATCAACTCGGCGTGGCGGCGTTGCGGGGGTACGCCGAGGCGGCCGACGCGGCCGGGATCCCGGTGGTGGAGGTGGGCCACGGCAATGGCCTGGGCGCTTCCTCCCTCCAGGTGGGGCGGGCCGCCGTCAGCGACGACGAGATGCTGTCGACCGTGCGGGAAGCCCTGCGGCACAGCAAAATGGGGGTGTTCATGCTGCCCGGCTGGGGCACCTCCGACGATCTGCGCAAGGCGGTGGCGCACGGCGCCGATGTGATCCGTATCGGTGTGCACTGCACCGAGACCTCGCTGGCCGAGCGCCACCTCGGGCTGCTGGCGGAGCAGGGCGCGGAGGCGCACTGCGTGCTGATGATGAGCCATATGGCCACCCCCGCCGAACTCGCCGAGCACGCCACGCGCGCGGTCGGGTACGGGGCACGGGCGGTGGGCATCATGGACTCCGCGGGCCACTTTCTGCCGCAGGACGTCACCGACCGGATCGGCGCGATGGTCGAGGCCGTCGGGCCGTCGGGCGTACCGGTGATCTTCCATGGCCACAACAACCTCGGCATGGCCGTCGCCAACTCCGTGGCCGCCGCCGAGGCGGGGGCCGGGATCATCGACGGCTGCGCGCGCGGCTTCGGCGCCGGGGCGGGGAACACCCAGCTCGAGGTGGTGGTCCCGGTGCTGGAGCGCACCGGATTCGCCACCGGCATCGATCTGTACGCGCTGCTCGACGCCGCCGAGTTCGCCGAGCGGGAGCTGATGCCCACGCCGCCGATCACCGGCTCGCTGTCCATCGTCAGCGGTCTGGCCGGGGTGTTCTCCGGGTTCAAACACCAGGTGCTCGACCACTCCGGGCGGGCCGGAGTCGATCCGCGCGATGTGTTCTTCGAACTCGGCAGACGGCAGGCCATCGCCGGGCAGGAGGACCTGATCGTCGATGTGGTGGCTGAGCTGAGCACCCGGAAGGCCACCCCATGAGTGGGCCGGTGACCATTGGCGCGCAGGATATGGCGGGCCGGGACCGGTTGGTGCGGGTGATCGACGCGCTGGCCGAAGTGTTCGCCGATCTGTCGGCGGGCCGGACGCGATCCCCGGCCCGCACGATCATTGAGCACGGCGCACACGACTCGTACGGCGGTGTGCACGGTCCGCGGCGGCAGTTGCTGGCCGGTACGGCGGTGTGGGAGCGGCGCGGGGTGGGCAGCGTCAAGATCACCACGCTCACCCCGGACAACCCGGACCGTGGACTGCCGCTGATCCACGGCGTGGTGGTGCTGACCGACCTGGACACCGGGCGGATCACCGCGCTGCTGGACGGCGCCGAGCTGACCGCCGTCCGGACCGGTGCGGTGGCCGGCCTGGCGACCCGCCTCTGCGCGCCTGAGGACGCCGAGGTCCTGGCCGTCCTCGGCGCCGGGGTGCAGGCGCGGGCGCTGGTGCGGGCCGTGTCCGCCGTACGCCCGATCCGCTCGGTCCGGGTGTTCTCCCGCACCCGGGCCCGTACGGAGACGTTCGCGGAGTGGATCCGCGCCACAGCGGGCCACCCGGACCTCCCTGGCCACCCGGTTGAGGTTTCGGTGTGCGACACCGCACGAGACGCCGTCGCCGACGCCGCCGTCATCTGCACGGCAACCTCGACCGACGACCGGACACCGCTGGTGGCGGCCGACTGGGTGACCCCCGGGGCACATATCAACGTGATCGGCGGCACCCACGAGGATGCGATCGAGGTCGACCCGGCGCTGCTCGCGTCCGCGTTCGTCGTCGTGGAGGAGCGGGCCGCCGCGCTCGAGGACGCGGGCGAGGTGCGGGCCGCGCTTGCCGATGGGCTGATCGGAGTGGCCGAACTGCATGAACTGGGCGCGCTGGTGACCGGAGTGACCGGGGCGAGTGCGGCGGACGGCCGGACCTCGGTGTTCCGCGGGGTGGGCATGGCCATCGAGGACACCGCCGCCGCGGCCGCGCTCCACGAGGCCGCCGGCGGGAAGCCGGGGTGAGTCAGTCCGCCTCGCGGCAGCGCACCATGAAGGACCGCTCGAAGACGATGACGGTCTCCCCGGTCGACTTGGCGCCGGTGGTCTCCACCGTGATGATCCCCTGCCCCGGCCGGGACCTGGACCGCCGCTTGCCGAGGATCCGGCTGGTCGCGTAGAGCGTGTCGCCGACGAACACCGGCTCCTTCAAGCGGACCTTGTCCCAGCCGAGGTTGGCCACCGCCCGCGCGGACAGCGCCTGCACGGTCATACCACCGACCAGACACAGCGTGATCCCGCTGTTGACCAGCACTCGCCCGTACTCGGCGCCCTCCCCGTAGGTCCGGTCGAAGTGCAGCGGGTGCTGGTTCATGGTCAGCAGGGTCAGCCAGGTGTTGTCGGTCTCGGTGATGGTCCGGCCCGGCCAGTGCCTGATCACCATGCCGGGCTCGAAGTCCTCGTAGTCCCCACCGTGCTCTTCGACGTACTCGTTGTCCCGGACCCGGCGCAGCGTCATGCCACCAAGGGTAACCGCGCCGACTATGCTGACGTTCGGCCAATTCGCGGTTGGCAAAGGCGAATTGAGATCGTCTGGGATTCGGGGGAAGCCGGATGGGCGCGCTCGAGGACATCGGCACACCGGGGGCGTCGGGACACCCGTGGTTCGGCCGCCACCGGCTGAAGCCCGCCGCGTCCGCGGACACCATCCGGGAGATGCTGCGCACCGAGATCCGGGACACCGGCTGGCCGTATCAGCCACTGCTGCCCGCCGCCCCGATCGCGCTGCCGCGCGCGTCGTACGCCGAGTTGTTCCGCGCCACCGCCGCGCTGCTCGACCTGGTGCGCCGTACCGCCCTGGAGTCCGCGCCCACCACGGACGGCAGGCTGGCGGCGTACCGCATGCCGGCGAGCGAACACCAGCTGTTCGTGGCCGACCAGTTCGTCGAGGAGCGCTACGCGGACTGTGTGACCCGGCCGGACATCGTGATCGGGCCGGACGGGCCGCGTTTTCTGGAGTTCAATGTCAGCGGCGCGCTCGGCGGCCCGGTGGAGACACACTGCCGCCTGGAAGTGTGGCGCAAGCTCTACGCCGATGACGCGGGCCGGGTGCCGTTCGGCTATCAGGACCCGTTCGCCGTGCGCGCCGAGATGTTCCGGGCGCTGTGTGCGGAGCTGGCCGTGGCGCCCCGGGTGGCCCTGGTGGGCAGCGCCCGCGACCAGGGGGTGGAGTCCACCCGGTACTTCGATGTGGAGGCGGACTACTTCAACAGCCATGGCCTGACGGCACGTTTCTTCGAGCCCGAGGATCTGAACTCGGCATGGGACTGTCCGCTGCGGCTGCGCTATCCGCTGGGGCTGCGGAACTTCACCATCCCGGACTGGGTCGAGCTGGGCATCGACACCGCGCCCGTACAGGCCGCGCTGGACCACGGCTGTCTGCTGGTGGGGACCCAGACCTCCACGTTTCTGTCCAGCAAGCTGACCATGGGCCTGCTGTCGGAGGGGCGGCCGTGGATGAGCGCGGCGGAGCGGGCCCTGGTCGACCGGTATCTGCCGTGGACCCGGGTCCTGTCCCACCGCTGGACGAACCGGGGCGGGCGGAAGGTCGACCTCGTCCCCTTCGCCGTGGACAATCGCGAGCTGCTGGTGCTCAAGGAGAGCATCGGGATGAGCGGCAAACAGGTCGTCATCGGCCGGGAGACCGGCCAGGCGGAGTGGGAGGCGGCGGTGGCCGCGGCCGCCGGGACGGGCACCAGCGTGGTGCAGGAATACGTGGCGCCGCGCGGCTGCCGGCTGGCGATGGTCGCCGACGGCGCCGAAGAGCCGCATGACGTCGAGGTGGCCCCGGTGTTCGGGCCGCTGCTGTTCGGCGGGCGTCCGGCGGGCATGTTCTCCCGGTTCTTCGGCGATGGCACCGCCGGGATCGTCAGTGTCCTGGGCACCAACAGCTCCGACGACTGCGTGGTCGCTGTCTAGGCGCGTGGCCGCGCCCATGCCCATGCCGCCCTCAGCTGCCCGAGGGGCGGGCCCGTACGTGCATCCGCTCGCCCTGCGTCCCGAAGATGCTCAGCACCTCGACGGGCTGGTCTCCCGCGGCGGCGAAGCCGTGGGGTACGCGGGTGTCGAACTCGGCGGCCTCGCCCGCGGTCAGGACGAGGTCGTGCTCGCCCAGCGCGAGCCGCAGCCGGCCGGAGAGCACATACAGCCACTCGTACCCTTCGTGCACCTTCTGCTCGAGCCGAGTGCCCTCGGGCTCGGGCGGCTGCCCGGCGGGCAGGATCATCTTGTAGGCGTGCAACCCGCCGAGATGGCGGGTCAGCGGTACGAAGACCCTTCCGTGCCGGGTGAAGGGCCGGGGATGGACGCGAGGATCACCGGTGGCGGGCGCGCCGACCAACTCGTCCAGCGGTACCTGATAGGCCTTGGCCAGGGGCAGCAACAACTCCAGGGTCGGCTTGCGCTGCCCCGACTCCAGGCGCGACAGAGTGCTCACGGAGATCCCGGTCATCTCGCTCAGCTGGGACAGCGTGGCGCCACGCGCCTGGCGCAGCGACCTCAGCCGCGGCCCGACACCCGTCAGCACATGCGAGAAATCCTCATCCGTCACCCTCCTATTTGCCGGTCCGGCAACCGGCTTTGTCAAGTCGCCGAAATCTCGCTGCGCCGCCCGCCCACCGGATGTGACGATGGCGTTATGGCCGATATACGCACCGCACACACCTGTGACCTGGATCCCGCCACCCTCAAGGCGGCCCGCGCCCTGCTCGACGACGTTTTCGAGGGCGATATGAGCGACCACGACTGGGAGCACGCCCTCGGCGGCATCCACGCCCTGGCCTGGGAGGACGGCGAGCTGATCGGCCATGCGTCGGTGGTGCAGCGGCGGCTGCTGCACGGCGGGCGGGCGCTGCGCGCGGGCTATGTGGAGGGCGTCGGGGTACGGGCGGACCGGCGCGGCCGCGGACACGGCGCGGCCATGATGGCGGCGCTGGAGCGGGTGGTGCGCGGCGCCTACGACCTCGGTGCGCTGGGCGCCGCCGACGAGGCGGCGGACTTCTACGCGGCGCGCGGCTGGCAGCGGTGGCAGGGGCCCACCTCGGCGCTCACCCCGGAGGGCGTCCGGCGCACCGCGGAGGAGGACGGCGGAATCTTCGTCCTGTCGGCCGCGGTCCCCCTGGACGTGTCCGCCGAGCTGATCTGCGACTGGCGCGACGGCGACGTCTGGTAAGCGGGCCTGTTCAGCGGGTCACCTCCGCCAGCAGCTGCTCCCAGTCGTCCTGGAAGCGCCCCAGCCCGTACCGCTCGAGCGCCGCGCGGCGGGCCCGCGCCCCGTCCTCGGCCGCCGCGCCCGGCTCCCGCAGATAGGTCCGCGCGGCGCGGGCGAGGACATCGGGGCGGGTGGAGAGCACACCGGCCCCCTCGGGCACCGCCTCGACCGCCTCGGTGGTGGCCAGGCCGACGACGGGCATGCCCAGATGCATGGCCTCCAGGAGGGACAGCCCCAGCGAGGTCCAGCGCACGGGGTGCAGATACAGACGGCGGCGCGCCATCTCGGCGTGCAGCCGGCCCTGCGGCAGCGCCGCGCGGCGCAGCCGGTCCCCGGACAGGCCCAGATACGCGGCGAGTCCTTCCGTACGCACGCCGAAGACGTCCAGCGGCGCGGCCCGGCTCAGCGCGGGCAGCAGATCGGTGCCGGTGGCGCGGCCGCGCGGGACCGGGTCGTCGACGACGACCGCGGCGCGGTCCAGCTCCCCGGTGTACAGCTGGCCCGGGTCGACGACGCCGTGTTCGACGACGGTGGTGGGGGCGGTGCCGCTGTCCCAGAAGAGCTGGTTGAAGTGGGTGACGTGCACCAGGGTCACACCGCGCAGGTCGTCCCGGTCGGCGCAGGGGTGGCGGGTGAGGGGGACGTGTCCGTCCGGCGTGTTGTGCTCCACGTAGACGGCGGGCAGATCGCGCCCGGGGCGGCGTCCGCCCAGCCAGCACTCGGCGAGCGCCGCCTCGTGCGGCCGCTGGAGGACCACGAGGTCGACCGGGGCGTCCCGCAGCAGCATGGGGCTCAGCTCGGTGACCGAGGCGGGCCAGGTGAACGTGCTGCCGCGGCCGCGGCCGCGGCCGAGGCCGTCGGGCCCGCGGTCGGGCAGGGCCGGCAGCAGATAGCGGTGCGGGCCTTGGACGAACGCCTTGGTCCATGAGCCGTGCACATGCCAGATCAGGATGTTCATACGCTCACCTTCCCTTCCGGCCTTCTTCGCCCCCTCGGCTTTCGAAGGCCCGCGCCTCGGGCAGCAGCTCCCGGATATCGCCCGGCAGCGCCTTGTACAGCCGCTCCATCAGCTCCGGACTCACCGCGGAGTCCAGCACCTCGAAGAACACGCTCGCCTCCCGGATCGCCTCGTCCTCCGACGTCCGGGCGCGCCAGGCGATCCGCCCCGCGAAGCCCGTGAGGTCGAACCGCTCGCCGTGGTCGCGCCGGTGGGACCGCTGTGCGGGTGAGGCCTCGTGCGACGCGGCCACCCGCCGCATGGAGTCGGCGGCCTCGGGCGGCAACTGCGCCGCCATGTGGTCGGCCAGACCGTCCGGGATCCGCTCGGCAAGCGTTTCGAGCGTGGCGCGTACCGCCCGCTCCGCCGACCGCCGGTCGGGCAGCTGTGCCAGCGCCTGGACCTGGCTCGTCAGCTCTTCGTAGCGCATGATCAGCACCCCCAGCGTCGCGCTGTCGGCATCGTCGGTCGAGTGCCCACGGCCGCCCCCGCGAACCGCCGGTGGCGGGCCGCCGTACGCCCCTTGTTAACGTCGGACGAGCCGAACACGAGGGCAGAACCGAAGAGGGAGAAGAGGGGACAGAGCATGGCCCGAGCGCCGCGCATAGAACTGGACTCACCGTTACCCGAAACGGTGGACGGCCGTCAGATCAGAGCCGTCGCCTTCCAGGCCAGCCGCCTGGAGTACGTGGACAAAACCCTGCGCAGCGTCGGCCTGACCGCGGCCGGGAGCCGGGCCCTGGTGGTGGGGAGCGGCCGCGGGCTGCTGGCCCGTGGCCTGGCCGGGCTGGGATTCGACGTTGTCGCCGTCGACCCGTCCGCCTCCGCGACGGCGATCGCGCGGGAGACGGACGAGCGGGAGACGGGCGAGGGGGAGCGAGCCGCGGTCCGGTACGAAACCGCGCCGCCGGAGGAGCTGGGTGTCGCCGATGCCGCGTACGACCTCGTCTACTACGCGGACACCTTCGAGGTCACCTCGGCCCTCGACCCGGTCCTGGCGGAGGGGGCCCGGGCGCTCGCACCGGACGGTGTGCTGATCTACGACACCGTGAACCGCACCCCGGTGTCCCGGCTGATCTACCTCATCGCCTTCCAGCGCCTGCCCATGACCCGGATCATGCCGCCCGGCCGCTACACCGCCGAGCGGCTGCGCACCCCCGCCGAGATGACGGAGGCGCTGCGCCGCCACGGGCTGCGCAACGAGGACATCTGCGACTTCAAGCCCCGTGATCCGCGCAGCTTGGTCAAGGCCACCATGGACCGTCGCCGCGGGCGGATCACCGACGAGGAGATCCCGCCCATCGTCGACTTCGTCCTGGCCCCCGACACCCGGCCCCAGGTCACCTATCTCGGCTACGCCCGCAAGGTGTGATGGGCCACGGCGGCGGACCGGGCGGGCGCAGCGCACACTGGGCACCGTGACGGCAAAACGAAGCGCCGGAATCCTGCTGTTCCGCGGGGCGGAGGCGACGGGAGCGGAGGCGGAGGCGGCGGACCCGGCGTCGGCGGACCGGGCAGGGACCGGCCCGGTCTCCGTCCCGCAGGTCCTTCTCGCCCACATGGGCGGGCCTTTCTGGGCGCGCAAGGACGAGCGCGCGTGGTCCATCCCCAAGGGCGAGTACGAACCGGACGAGACCCCGGAGGCCGCGGCGCGCCGGGAGTTCCAGGAGGAGCTGGGCCTGCCGCCGCCCCCGGGCGACCTCCTTCCGCTCGGCTCCGTCCAGCAGACCGGGGGCAAGGTCGTGACGGTCTGGGCGCTGGCGGCAGATCTCGATCCGCGGCAGATCACCCCGGGCACATTCGAGATGGAGTGGCCCAGGGGGTCCGGGCGGCTTCAGGCCTTCCCCGAGATCGACCGGGTGGCCTGGCTGGATCTCGCGCAGGCGCGCACGAAGATCGTGGCCAAGCAGGGGATCTTCCTCGACCGCCTTGAGGAGCGGCTGCGCGGCTGAGCCCGCGGATGTGCGCCGCTGGGCAGTGATGATGTTTCTGGTTGTGGCGGGGAGTCTGACTCTCCGTTGGGCCGACGCCTTCAGGGGCTGTCTTGATGCCGATGTGTCGGCTTT
>NZ_JBSFMM010000229.1:0-17377 GCF_053599555.1 Streptomyces sp. NPDC000941 | reverse complement strand
CATTCCGAACCCGGAAGCTAAGCCTTTCAGCGCCGATGGTACTGCAGGGGGGACCCTGTGGGAGAGTAGGACACCGCCGAACAATCTTTGATAAAGCTCCGGGTGGGAACCATTGGTTTCCGCCCGGAGCTTTTTTCGTGCCCGGGGCCCCGTGCCAGGCCTCGATACCCTACCGGTAAGGTCATGGGGCATCCATCGGCACCGTTCTCACAGGAGGCTCCCGGGTGGAGGTCCAGGAGACACGCGTCCAGACCGACCGCGTGCTCACCATCCCGAACATCCTCAGCGCTGCGCGTCTGCTCGGCGTGCCGCTTTTCCTGTGGCTGATCCTGCGGCCTGAGTTCGGCGGGCCGAAGAGCGATGAATGGGCGCTGCTCGTGCTGGCGCTCAGCGGTGTGAGCGACTATCTCGACGGGAAGCTGGCCCGCCGCTGGAACCAGATCAGCAGCCTTGGCCGGATTCTGGATCCGGCGGCCGACCGCCTCTACATTCTGTCTACACTCGTCGGCCTGACCTGGCGCGACATCCTGCCGATCTGGCTGACCGCGGTGCTTCTCGCGCGGGAGTTGGTGCTGCTGGTCATGGTCGGCATCCTGCGGCGTCATGGCTATCCCCCGCCCCAGGTCAACTTCCTCGGCAAGGCAGCGACCTTCAACCTGATGTACGCCTTCCCGTTGCTCCTTCTGAGTGATGGAAGTGGCCCACTTCACACAATCGCTGCTATTTTCGGATGGGCGTTCGCCGGATGGGGTACAACGCTCTATTGGTGGGCAGGAGTCCTGTACGTGGTCCAGGTCCGCCGTCTCGTCAAGGCGGACGCCGCGGCCGACTGAGCTCGCTGATGTGGCAGCCCGTAGCGGTGGGGTGTCCGTAGTGCGATAGGTATGTGGGCCATCGGGGTGCGCCAGTCGGCATGACCGTCGTCTCTTCAAGGAGGACGCTTCCGACATGAAGGCCGTCGTGATGGCGGGAGGCGAGGGTACTCGCCTGCGCCCGATGACCTCGACCATGCCAAAGCCGTTGCTGCCAGTGGCCAACCGGCCGATCATGGAGCATGTGCTGCGGCTGCTCAAGCGGCATGGTCTGTGCGAGACCGTGGTGACCGTCCAGTTCCTCGCGTCGCTGGTCAAGAACTACTTCGGGGACGGCGAGGAGCTCGGGATGGAGCTCACGTACGCCAATGAGGAAAAGCCACTCGGCACCGCCGGCAGCGTCAAGAACGCGGAAGAGGCACTCAAGGACGATGCCTTTCTCGTGATTTCGGGTGATGCCCTGACTGATTTCGACCTCACCGAGCTGATCAATTTCCATAAGCAGAACGGGGCGCTGGTCACGGTCTGTCTGACCCGTGTGCCCAATCCCCTCGAGTTCGGCATCACCATCGTCGACGAGGGCGGCCGGGTCGAGCGGTTTCTGGAGAAGCCCACCTGGGGTCAGGTCTTCTCCGACACCGTGAACACCGGCATCTATGTGATGGAGCCGGAGGTCTTCGACTATGTCGAGCCCGATGTTCCCGTCGACTGGTCCGGTGATGTCTTCCCGCAGCTGATGAAGGAAGGCAAGCCGATTTACGGCTATGTCGCCGAGGGCTACTGGGAGGACGTCGGCACCCACGAGAGCTATGTCAAGGCCCAGGCCGATGTGCTCGAGGGCAAGGTCGATGTCGAAATCGACGGCTTCGAGATCTCCCCGGGGGTATGGGTCGCCGAGGGCGCCGAGGTGCATCAGGACGCCGTGCTGCGCGGCCCGCTCTACATCGGCGACTACGCGAAGGTGGAGGCGGACGCGGAGATCCGCGAGCACACGGTCGTCGGGTCCAACGTGGTCGTGAAGAGCGGTTCCTTTCTGCACAGAGCCGTGGTTCACGACAATGTGTACGTCGGTCAGCAGGCCAATCTGCGCGGCTGCGTCATCGGAAAGAACACCGACGTCATGCGGGCGGCCCGGATCGAGGACGGCGCGGTCATCGGTGATGAATGCCTGATCGGTGAGGAATCGATCGTCCAGGGCAATGTCCGGGTGTACCCGTTCAAGACAATCGAGGCCGGCGCCTTCGTCAACACGTCGGTCATCTGGGAGTCGCGCGGTCAGGCCCATCTCTTCGGCGCCCGCGGCGTGTCCGGGATCCTGAACGTGGAGATCACCCCGGAGCTCGCCGTACGGCTGGCCGGCGCCTATGCCACGACCCTCAAGAAGGGCTCGACGGTCACCACCGCGCGTGACCACTCCCGAGGTGCGCGGGCGCTCAAACGAGCCGTGATCTCGGCTCTCCAGACCAGCGCCATCGATGTGCGGGACCTGGAGAATGTGCCGCTGCCCGTGGCCCGCCAGCAGACCGCGCGTGGTAGCGCCGGCGGGATCATGATCCGTACCTCGCCGGGCGTGCCCGACTCCGTCGACATCATGTTCTTCGACGAGCGCGGCGCCGATCTGTCCGCCGCCGGGCAGCGGAAGCTGGACCGGGTGTACGCGCGCCAGGAGTACCGGCGGGCGTTCCCCGGAGAGATCGGCGACCTCAGCTTCCCCTCCAGCGTCTTCGACTCGTACACGGGCTCCCTGCTGCGTGCCGTGGACACCAGCGGTATCGCGGAATCCGGCCTCAAGGTTGTCGTGGACGCCACGAACGGCAGCGCCGGGCTCGTTCTGCCCAGCCTGCTCGGCCGGCTCGGCGTCGACGCGCTGACCATCAACCCAGGCCTGAACGAATCGCGTCCCACCGAGACGGCTGAGGCGCGCCGCTCGGGTCTGGTGCGGCTCGGTGAGATCGTGGCCTCGGCCCGCGCGGCCTTCGGCGTGCGCTTCGACCCGGTGGGCGAGCGGCTTTCGCTGGTGGACGAGCGGGGGCGGATCGTGGAGGACGACCGGGCCCTGCTGGTCATGCTGGACCTGGTGGCCGCGGAGCGGCGCAGTGGCCGGGTGGCGCTGCCGGTGACCACCACCCGTATCGCCGAGCAGGTGGCGGCGTACCACGGCACGCAGGTGGAGTGGACGACGACCGCGGCCGACGACCTGACCCGGGTCGCCAGGGCGGAGGGCACGATCTACGGCGGGGACGGGCGGGGCGGCTTCATCATCCCCGAGTTCAGCAGCGTCTTCGACGGTACGGCGGCCTTTGTACGCCTCATCGGTCTGGTGGCCCGTACCCAGCTCACCCTGAGCCAGATCGACGCCCGTATTCCGCGCGCCCATGTCCTGCACCGGGATCTGGCCACTCCGTGGGCGGTCAAGGGGCTGGTCATGCGCCGTGTGGTGGAGGAGGCGGGCGACCGGTCGGTCGACACCACCGACGGGGTGCGGGTGGTCGAGGCCGACGGCCGCTGGGTCATGGTGCTGCCCGACCCGGCGGAGGCGGTCACCCATCTATGGGCGGAGGGACCGGACGACGCGTCCGCGCAGGGGCTGCTCGATGAGTGGTCCGCCGTGGTGGACAGCGCCGGGCGCTGATCCGTTCCCCCTGGTGGGGAGCGTCTGGGAGCCCGTAGGCGGTCCCCGGGCGCACAAGGGGCTGCGCAGCCGCCCATGGCCTGCCTCCGGCGCGCCGGTGGGGCCATTCGGCGGCTGCGCCCCCGACGTGCGACGATGTGCGGCATGCCGCAGCAGCCCCCCGTTCGGAGCACAGCTCCGCCGAGCCCTCGTCCACGTCTCGACGCGTCCATGTCGCTGCTGACCAACGTGATGGACCACAGTCTCGACGAGGGGTATGCGGAGGCTGCCGCGCGCCGTGGTACGGAGGGGCGGCGGGGTCTGCCGCGCACCCTGCGCGGCAGGCTGGTGCTGGCGGCGGGGCTGCTGCTGGCCGCGGGCATCGTGACCATCGGCGCCGACGAGGCCCGGATATCGGCGCCCAAGCTGGCCAAGGACCGGGAAAAGCTGATCGACCGCATCGAGTCGGGGAACTCGAACGCGGACGACCTCCAGAAGAGCCTGGACAGGCTCCGCGGGGAGGTCGACGACCGGCAGCGGCAGGCGCTGGACCAGCACGGCGGGGACAAGGGCGAGCTGCTCGCGCTGCTGTCCGGGGCGACCGAGGTGAAGGGCCCCGGGGTCAAGCTGGTCGTCAATGACGCCAAGGAAGCCGACCAGGGCGGCGGAGGACCGCGGCAGAGCACGGGCTTCTCCGATACGGGGCGGGTGCGCGACCGCGATCTGCAGCGGGTCGTCAATGGCCTGTGGGAGTCCGGCGCCGAGGCCGTCTCGATCAATGGACAGCGGCTGACGGCCCTGTCGGCGATCAGGGCCGCGGGGGACGCCATACTGGTCGACAACAAACCGCTGGTGCCGCCCTATACGGTGCTCGCGGTGGGGGACGGACGGCGGCTGAGCACGACCTTCCAGGACAGTGCCGACGGACAGTACCTGCATGTACTGCACGAAAACTACGGCGTCAGCACGAGCATTTCCGCCGCGGACGAGGTGCGGCTTCCGGCCGCGCCGAGTCTGATCGTACGAACCGCAGAACCGATAGCCGGTGGCGCCCGGAAGGGCGGCACCGACACAGGGAAGGGCACATCTTGATCGCCGTATTGGGCCTCGTCGTGGGAGTCGTGGTCGGACTTTGGGTCCAACCCGTGGTGCCGACGGTGGTCGAGCCCTATCTGCCGATCGCCGTCGTCGCCGCGCTCGACGCGGTGTTCGGCGGCTTCCGGGCGATGCTCGACGGGATCTTCGACGACAAGGTCTTCGTCGTCTCGTTCCTGTCCAATGTGGTGGTCGCCGCGCTGATCGTCTTCCTCGGCGACAAGCTCGGGGTCGGCGCCCAGCTGTCCACCGGCGTCGTGGTCGTGCTCGGCATCCGGATCTTCTCCAACGCCGCCGCCATCCGCCGCCATGTCTTCCGGGCGTGAGCCGATGACGACTGACGACACGGCGGAGGAGCCCAGGCAGCCCCGCGAGCCGGCCGAGCGGCCCGATCGCCCGCAGGAGCCTCGTACGCCCGAGAGCAGCCCCGATGCGCGACGGGAGAGGGCCGAGGGGGAGCGGCGGGAGACCGCACCGGCCCCTGAGCCGGCCGAGGGCCCTGGCGAAGAGTCCGGTGAGGGGCCCGGAGACGGTCCACAGGACCGCGCGGAGCCCGAGGCGGTCCAGGAGGTCCAGGAGGCGTCCAACGGCCGTCAGCGGCTGGTGAAGGGTCTGTGGCCGCCGCGGCTGACGCGGGCTCAACTCATCGTCGCGCTCCTGCTGTTCGGCCTCGGCCTCGGTCTGGCCATCCAGGTGCGCTCGACCAATGACAACAACAACGTGCTGCGCGGCGCCCGGCAGGAGGACCTGGTGCGGATCCTCGACGAGCTGGACAACCGCACCCAGCGGCTGCGGGACGAGAAGCAGCGGCTGGAGACGCAGCGGACCGAGCTGGAGAACAGCTCGGACCGGGCCGAGGAGGCCCGTAAGCAGACGGCCCAAAAGGAGCAGCAGCTCGGTGTCCTCGCGGGCACCGTCGCCGCCGAGGGGCCGGGTATCACGATGAAGATCGACGCGTCGAAGGGCACCGTGGAGTCGGACATGCTGCTCGACGCGGTCCAGGAACTGCGTGCCGCCGGGGCCGAGGCGATCCAGATCGGCAAGGTGCGGGTGGTCGCGAGCACGTACTTCACGGACGTCGGCGGCGCGGTCGAAATCGATGGACGGAAAGTGACACTGCCGTACGTGATCAAGGTCATCGGCAAGCCGGAGGATTTGGAGCCGGCCCTGAACATTCCGGGCGGAGTGGTGCAGAGCCTGGAGAAGGAGCAGGCCACCGTGTCCATCGAGCGCTCGAAGAAGATCGTCGTCGACGCCTTGCGGTCCGCGAAGCGGCCTGACTACGCTCGGTCGTCGTCGCGGTGAGGTGGTCAGGTATGGGAGTCTCGCGGCCATACGACGAGGACGCGGGGGGTCGGCGTACCGGAAGAGTCGCGCGTGATGGAAACTGTCTGGTGGTCACGGACGTTGTGAGGATGTCCGGACCGTCTGGTGTGTGCATCGAGGGTTTGCCCTGCCCCACGGGCGGGTCTGTTTCAGTCAAGGGGAATCGCCCGTGAAGTTGTTCGGGAAGTTGTTCGGCAAGAGCGCGCGTCAGGACGGCAGCAGCACCGCCCGCCATCGCGCTCATCGTGCCCCAGAGGAGAGCGGGGTGAGCGAGGAGCGTCCGCTGTTCCGGGACGGCGGCGGCATTCCGGGTGGTCAGGGCGCGTCTTCTGTTGACCCTTCCGCGTCCGGACGCATAGGTTTCGGGGAGCCATCGACCGCGAACACGGGCGGAGGGTTCGGCTTGCCGGTATGTCAGAGGTGCGGCCATCAGAACGCCCAGGACAGCCGTTTCTGCTCCAACTGCGGCGCGCCGCTGCGGGGCCAGGCTCCCTCCGAGCGTGCTTCGGAGACCACGTCCACCATTTCGATCTCCGGTCTCGAGGCATATGACGCCGAGGTGACCGGGCAGACTCCGCTGCCCTCGCTCTCCCCGGAGGCTCAGGCGGCCGTCGATGCGCTGCCCCCGGGGTCCGCGCTGCTGGTGGTCCGCCGCGGGCCGAACTCCGGCAGCCGCTTCCTGCTGGACAGCGATGTCACCACGGCCGGCCGTCATCCGCAGAGCGACATCTTCCTGGACGACGTGACCGTCTCGCGCCGCCATGTGGAGTTCCGCCGCGGTCAGGACGGTTCCTTCACCGTCGCGGACGTCGGCAGCCTGAACGGGACGTACGTCAA
Source organism: Streptomyces sp. NPDC000941 (assembly GCF_053599555.1). Classification (NCBI taxonomy): domain Bacteria; kingdom Bacillati; phylum Actinomycetota; class Actinomycetes; order Kitasatosporales; family Streptomycetaceae; genus Streptomyces; species Streptomyces sp. NPDC000941. The sequence continues at coordinate 10,696 of NZ_JBSFMM010000229.1, read as the reverse complement.
CCGTGAGGCGATCGACTCGGCCATCCTGAACAGCGGTGACGAGGTGCAGATCGGCAAGTACCGGCTGGTCTTCTACCCGAGCCAGCGAGGCTTCGGTATCTGACCCGTCAGGGGAGGTCCATGCTTCAGACACCGTCGGGCGGTGCCGACACCGGCACCGCCCCCGCGGGCGGCCGAGCGATGAGCATCGGCACCGTGCTGAATCTGCTGCGGGACGAATTCCCCGAGGTCACCCTCTCCAAGATCCGTTTTCTGGAGGCCGAGGGCCTGGTCGAGCCGCGGCGCACACCCTCCGGCTACCGCAAATTCAGCCCGCAGGACGTGGAGCGGCTCGGCCATGTGCTGCGTATGCAGCGTGACCACTACCTGCCGCTGAAGGTCATCCGGGAGCATCTGGACGCCCTGGAGCGGGGAGAGCGGCCCCAGCTGCCCGCCGAGGCCCCCGGCGCCCTGCCGGAGGGATCATCGGCCGAGGAGGGGCTGGAGGGCGCCGTGGAGCGCCCTACGGCCGCCCGGGTGGGCCGGGCCGAACTGCTGGCCGCCACCGGGATCGACGAGGGGAAGCTGGCCGAGTGGGAGTCGTTCGGGCTGATCGGTCCGGGTGCGGACGGCGGATACGACATCGAGGCCGTGACCGTCGCCAGGCTCGTCGCGGACCTGGGTCGTTTCGGTCTGGAACCACGTCATCTGAGGATCATGAAAGCCGCCGCGGAGCGCGACGTGGGACTCCTCGAGCAGGTGGTCGCCCCGCTGCGGCGACACCCGAATCCGCAGACCAGAGCCCATGCGGAGGCCAGCGCCCGGGAGCTGGCCGAGCTGTCCGTGCGGCTTCATGCGGCCTTTGTCCAGTCCGCTCTGCGGGCCGGTTCCCGGTGACCGGCTCGGTCCCGACTATCCAAACCGGCCGGGCACGTCCTAGGGTTGCTGTGTGAACGAGCTCGACGTCGTGGGTGTCCGGGTGGAGATGCCCTCCAACCAACCGATCGTGCTCCTGCGCGAGGTAGGAGGCGACCGCTACCTCCCCATCTGGATCGGACCGGGAGAGGCGACGGCGATCGCCTTCGCTCAGCAGGGCATGGCTCCGGCGCGCCCGCTGACCCACGACCTCTTCAAGGACGTGCTCGACGCGGTCGGCCAGCAGCTCACCGAAGTCCGCATCACGGACCTGCGCGAGGGTGTCTTCTACGCGGAGCTGGTGTTCGCCAGCGGCGTGGAGGTCAGCGCCCGGCCGTCCGACGCCATAGCGCTGGCGCTGCGCACCGGCACGCCGATCTACGGCAGTGACGGGGTGCTGGACGACGCGGGGATCGCCATCCCGGACGAGCAGGAGGACGAGGTGGAGAAGTTCCGCGAGTTCCTCGACCAGATCTCGCCCGAGGACTTCGGCACGAGCAGCCAGTGAGCCCGGCCGGCGAGCCATCGGCGGCCAGGGAGCGGTGGACCGTGAGCTGTGCCGAAGCTGTGCTGTCCGCCGGTCTTCGACAGCACATTCGAGTAGCCTTTCCCGCAAGAGGGATACGGGAAACCACCCTTAGGGTGATTATCACTCGGCGTGCCGAGTGTGGCGATCGTTGACGCACCCCGGGTGACTGCCTACCGTCGAGAAGGCAGGTCGAGGACGGAGGTCGGCGTGAGAAGCAGCGGCGACGGCACGGCGGCAGGCGGTCCGTATACGCTCCCCGGGAGCGTACCGGCCGAACCGGTACTGAAGGCTCGGGTGGCTGCACAGGCCACGCCGCCGCGCGAAGGCGCCGTGGCGAAGCCCGAGAAGGTGGGTTATCGCGGGCCGACCGCCTGCGCGGCCGCCGGCATCACCTACCGCCAGCTGGACTACTGGGCGCGCACCGGGCTCGTGGAGCCGAGCGTGCGGCCGGCGTACGGCTCGGGCAGCCAGCGGCTCTACAGCTTTCGGGACGTCGTCGTCCTCAAGATCGTCAAGCGGCTTCTGGACACCGGGGTGTCCCTGCAGAACATCCGGGCCGCCGCCCAGCATCTGCGCTCGCGCGGCCTCGACGACCTCGCCCAGATGACGCTGATGAGCGACGGGGCGACGGTCTACGAATGCACCTCGCCCGACGAGGTGGTCGACCTGCTCCAGGGCGGCCAGGGCGTCTTCGGGATCGCCGTGGGCGTGGTGTGGCGGGACGTGGAGAGCGCGCTGGAGCAGCTCCACGGCGAGCGCGTGGACACCGGCGAGACGCTGGTGGGACAAAACCCCACCGACGAACTCGCCCGGCGCCGCAACCGCGCGGGCTGAGCGCGGAGCCGCCGCCCCCGGTCGTCAGTGCCCGGTTGCCAGTGGCCCGTGGGCCGACTGGCAGTCCAGACGGGTAGTCCCGATTGTCAGTGGCATGCGGCAGCATCTGTAGGTGTGAGGGGTGCGCCGACGATTCTGCATCTGGACATGGACGCCTTCTACGCCTCGGCGGAGCAGGCGGCCAAGCCCAGCCTGCGCGGCAAGCCGGTGATCGTCGGCGGCCTGGGGCCGCGCGGCGTGGTGGCCACGGCTTCCTATGAGGCGCGGGTTTTCGGGGTCCACTCGGCCATGGCGATGGCCCAGGCCCGCCGCCTGTGTCCGAACGCGGCGTATCTCACCCCCCGCTTCTCCCTGTACCGCCAGGTGAGTGACGGGGTGATGGCCCTGCTGGCCACCCTGTCCCCACTGGTCGAGCCGCTGAGCCTGGACGAGGCGTTCGTGGATCTGGAGGCGGGCGGTGTCCCGGCCACGGCCGAGGCGGCGCTGGCCGTGGGGGAGCGGCTGCGCGCGGACATCGTGGCCGCGACCGGGCTGACCGGCTCGGTGGGCCTGGCCGGGTCCAAGATGCTCGCCAAGATCGCCTCCGAGCGGGCCAAGCCCGATGGGCTGGTGCTCATCGAGCCGGGCACCGAGCGGGAGCTGCTGGGGCCGCTGACGGTGCGCACCCTGCCCGGCGTGGGCCCGGCCACCGCGGAGGCGCTGCGCCGGGCCGGGATCACCACCGTCGCCGAGACCCGGGAGGCGGGGGAGGAGGAGCTGGTCCGGTTGCTGGGCAAGGCCCATGGCGCCTCGCTGTACGTCATGGCCTGTGGGCAGGACGATCGGCCGGTCGTGGCCGAGCGGGACGCCAAGTCCGTATCGGTGGAGGACACGTACGACGTCGACCTCACCGACCGCACGCGGGTACAGCTGGAGGTGGCGCGGCTCGCCGACCGGTGTGTGCGGCGGCTGCGCGGGGCCGGCCGTTCGGGGCGCACGGTCGTGCTCAAGGTGCGGCGTTACGACTTCTCCACGCTGACCCGCTCGGAGACGCTGCGCGGGCCGACGGACGATCCGGCGGTGGTGCGGGAGGCCGCGGCGCGGCTGCTGGAAGGTGTGGACACCACGGCGGGTGTGCGGCTGCTGGGAGTGGGCGTGAGCGGTCTGGCGGACTACACCCAGGAGGATCTGTTCGCCCAGGCTGCCGCCGCCCAGGCCGCTCATGAGGCCCAGGAGGCTCAGGAGGCCGCCGGGGGGACGGGCGAGGCCGGAGGGACACCGGAGTCCGCCCTGGCGGCCCTGGCGGCCCTGGAGGACGACGAGGGCGCCGACCGGCCCCGCCGCTGGCTGCCCGGCTGCGATGTGCGGCATGCGGAGCTCGGGGCGGGGTGGGTGCAGGGCAGCGGGGTCGGGCGGGTGACCGTGCGCTTCGAGGAGCCCTGGTCGAGGCCGGGCCGGGTGCGGACGTTCGCGGTCGACGACCCGGCACTGGAGCCCGCGGACCCGCTGCCGCTGCTCCGGCCCGCCGAGAGCGACGCCGACGCCCACGCCCCGGCCGAGGACGAGGGCCGGGGCGAGGGCCAGGGGTCGGGCCACGACCCGGGCTCGGCCCGGGAGCCTCACCAAGGTCAGCCGGTGACGTCCAGGCCGTAGTGGTGGTAGAGCTGCAGCTCCTGCTCGGGCGACAGATGGCGGCCGACCCCGAAGTCCGGCGCGTCCTTGATGAGCGCCCGTTCGTACGGCACCCGCAGCGCGTCGTCGATGACCTGGCTGGGTTCGAGGGGCACGAACACGTCCCGGCTGAACAGGCCGGTGCGTACCGCCGCCCACTCCGGCTCGCCGGTCGCGTCGTCGAGGTAGACCTCGTCCACGGTGCCGATCTTCGCGCCATCGCGGTCGAAGGCCTTGCGGCCGATGAGGGTCCGCGGATCGATGTCGGTCTGCACACTCTCTCCCACAGGTGGCGATTTTTCCATGAATCCCCCTGTTTCCTTGTGATCCCTACGAAAAGCCACAACGCCGCGCGCGTCCACTCGAGCGCTTTCCCCAAAAACCCTGGCGACAGGCTCGCTGGTAGGCTGACGGTGGCTGCAGACCCCGTGCGGGAGAGCTCTCCGCCGACGTCGTCGGAGGCGCCGAAGGAGCAAATCCTCCCCGGAATCTCTCAGGCACACGTACCGCGCGGGTGAGGTCACTCTGGAAAGCAGGGCGGGCCACGGGCGAGTACGGCTCCGGGACCCCTCCTCACCGACGGTGAAAGCCGGCTCGCCGCCCGCGGGCCCGGTGAAGCTCTCAGGTTGAGATGACAGAGGGGGAGGCCGTTCGGGCACCCGCATCGTGGTGCCCCTCGTAGGTCGTACAGACCAGGAGGCCTCGCAGATGACCGCCAATCGCACCTCACTGACCGAGTTGGAACGCGGTACTCCGTTCGAGCGGCGCCATATCGGACCTGACTCCGAGGCGCAGGCCAAGATGCTCGCGCAGGTCGGCTTCGGCTCCCTCGACGAACTCACCCAGGCCGCCGTGCCGGAGGTCATCGGAAGCGCCCAGGAGCTGCGGCTGCCCCCGGCCCGCAGCGAGGCCGAGGTGCTGGCCGAGCTGCGCGGCCTGGCCGAGCGCAACCAGCTGCTCTCCCCGATGATCGGCCTGGGCTACTACGGGACGTTCACCCCGCCGGTGATCCTGCGCAATGTGCTGGAGAACCCCGCCTGGTACACCGCGTACACGCCCTACCAGCCGGAGATCTCCCAGGGCCGGCTGGAGGCGCTGCTCAACTTCCAGACCGTGGTCGCCGACCTGACCGGGCTGCCGACCGCCGGCGCCTCGCTGCTCGACGAGGCCACCGCCGCCGCCGAGGCCATGGCGCTGTCGCGCCGGGTGGGCAAGGTCAAGCAGGGGGTGTTCCTGGTCGACGCCGACACTCTGCCGCAGACCGTCGCGGTCATCCGGACCCGCGCCGAACCCACCGGTGTCGAGGTGGTCGTCGCCGACCTCTCGGCGGGCATACCGGCCGAGGTGGCCGAGCGCGGGGTGTTCGGCGTGCTGCTGCAGTACCCGGGCGCCTCCGGCGCGGTGCGCGAGCTGCGCCCGGTCATCGAGCGGGCCCATGAGCTCGGCGCCGTGGTCACCGTCGCCGCCGATCTGCTCGCCCTCACCCTGCTCACCTCGCCCGGCGAGCTGGGCGCCGATATCGCGGTCGGCAGCAGCCAGCGGTTCGGCGTGCCGATGGGCTTCGGCGGGCCGCACGCCGGTTTCATGGCCGTCCGCGACGCCTACGCCCGCAGCCTGCCGGGCCGCCTGGTGGGCGTCTCGGTCGACGCCGACGGAGACAAGGCGTACCGCCTGGCCCTGCAGACCCGCGAGCAGCACATCCGCCGCGAGAAGGCCACCAGCAACATCTGCACCGCCCAGGTGCTGCTCGCCGTGATGGCCGGGATGTACGCCGTCTACCACGGCCCGGAGGGCCTGCGGACCATCGCCCGGCGCACCCACCGCTACGCGGCCGTGCTGGCCGAGGGGCTGCGGGCCGGGGGCGTTCAGATCGTGCACGGCGCGTTCTTCGACACCCTCACCGCGTATGTCCCGGGCCGGGCCGCCGAGGTCGTCACCGCGGCCCGCGAGGCCGGGGTCAACCTGCGGCAGACCGACGCCGACCATGTGGGCATCGCCTGCGACGAGACCACCGGGCGCGCCCAGCTCGCCGCCGTGTGGTCGGCCTTCGGCGTGGACGGCGGGCTGCCCGCCATCGACGAGCTGGACGCCGCGGCGGCCGACGCGCTCCCCGAGGACCTGCTGCGCGGCGACGTGTATCTGACCCACCCGGTCTTCCACCGGCACCGCTCCGAGACCGCGATGCTGCGCTATCTGCGGCGCCTGGCCGACCGCGACTACGCCCTGGACCGGGGCATGATCCCGCTCGGCTCGTGCACCATGAAGCTCAACGCCACCACCGAGATGGAGCCGATCACCTGGCCGGAGTTCGGGGCGCTGCACCCCTTCGCGCCGGTCGAGCAGGCCCAGGGCTATCTGACGCTGATCCGTGAGCTGGAGGAGCGGCTGGCCGAGGTCACCGGCTACGACAAGGTCTCCCTCCAGCCGAACGCCGGATCGCAGGGCGAGTTGTCCGGGCTGCTGGCCGTACGCGCCTACCACCGGGCCAACGGCGAGGAGCGGCGCACCGTCTGCCTCATCCCGTCCTCCGCGCACGGCACCAACGCCGCCAGCGCCGTGATGGCGGGCATGAAGGTCGTCGTGGTCAAGACCGGCGAGGACGGCGAGGTGGACGCCGACGACCTGCGCGCCAAGATCGAGCAGTACGGCGACGAACTGGCCGTCCTGATGGTCACCTACCCCTCGACCCACGGCGTGTTCGAGGAGCACATCAGCGAGATCTGCGCGGCCGTGCACGACGCGGGCGGCCAGGTCTACGTGGACGGCGCGAACCTCAACGCCCTGGTGGGGCTGGCCCGGCCGGGCCGGTTCGGCGGCGATGTCTCCCACCTCAACCTGCACAAGACCTTCTGCATCCCGCACGGCGGCGGCGGCCCCGGCGTGGGCCCGGTCGCGGTGCGCGAGCACCTGGCGCCGTATCTGCCCAACCACCCGCTCCAGCCCGCTGCGGGCCCGGCGACCGGCGTGGGCCCGGTCGCGGCCGCGCCCTGGGGTTCGGCGGGCATCCTGCCCATCTCCTGGGCGTACGTCCGGCTGATGGGCGCCGAGGGGCTGCGCCGGGCCACCCAGGTGGCGGTGCTCGGCGCCAACTACATCGCCAAGCGACTGGAGCCGCACTACCCGGTGCTCTACACCGGCCCCGGCGGCCTGGTCGCCCACGAGTGCATCGTCGATCTGCGGCCGCTGACCAAGGCGACCGGCGTGAGCGTCGACGATGTGGCCAAGCGGCTGGTCGACTACGGGTTCCACGCGCCCACCATGTCGTTCCCGGTGGCCGGCACGCTGATGATCGAGCCGACGGAGAGCGAGGACCTGGCGGAGCTGGACCGGTTCTGCGAGGCGATGATCGCCATCCGGGCGGAGATCGAGAAGGTCGGCTCGGGGGAGTGGCCCCAGGACGACAACCCGCTGCGGAACGCCCCGCACACGGCGGCCGCGCTCAGCGGGGAGTGGGAGCACCCCTACACCCGGGCGGAGGCGGCCTTCCCGGCCGGGGTGTCGCCGGCCGACAAGTACTGGCCGCCGGTACGGCGGATCGACGGCGCGTACGGCGACCGCAACCTGGTCTGTTCCTGCCCGCCGCTGGAGTCGTACGAGAGCTGACCGGGCGGGTCCGGTCGGGTACGGGGCCGGTGCGGCTGAAGCGCCGGGCCGGCCCCTGAAAATTCGCTAGGCCGCCGTGACGACGCGCTCGGCGTCCAGCGGCCGGTGCGGGGCGATGATCTGCCCGTCCGGCAGAAGCTCACCGGTGTCCTCGAAGCAGAGGACGCCGTTGCACAGCAGGCTCCAGCCCTGCTCGGGGTGGTGCGCCACGAGATGGGCGGCCTCCCGGTCGGCGGAGTCGGCAGACGGGCAGGGCGGCTGGTGCTGGCACATGGAAGGGATCTCTCGCTGCGATGTGGTGAGTGTCCTGTGACTTGCTGCGGCAGTCATGGCCGCCCCCCGTTGGTCAGTCGGTCGGTTGCTCCAAGTGTTGCCCTAAGAGCCGGTTTTCGCACGGATTTCGAGGACCCGTACCCGCTAGATAATGACGCATCGACCCGGTCGGCGGTTCATCCTGACGGGACTGTTACGAGCCCGCAGCGGAGCGCCCCGCGATCCGGGGGATCACGGGGCGCTCGGGCGCGGGCTGCGGCCGCCGCGGGCGGCGCTCGGCCGTGGACGGTGCTCGGCCGCGGGCGGTCAGGCCGAGGAGCCCAGCAGCGGCGTCCGCGTCAGCCGGAGGGTGAGCACCGGCAGCAGGTCCGCGGCGCGGTACGCGCGGTGAGCGGCGATCCCGGGCGGGGCGGGGGTGAGCGGCACCAGCAGATCGGCCGCGGCGAGGTGGCCCTCTTCGGCGTCGACGTCAGGGTCGCCGCGCAGCCACAGCGTCAGCATGTACAGCTCCGGAATGGACAGCAGCCGGGGCTGGTAGCCCCTGTCCTCGGTTGACGACAGCGACTCGGCCTGGCTCAGCGCCAGTTCGGCCGAGGACACATACGGGCCTTCGGAGAAGTGTGAGAAGACCCAGCCGTCGGCCGTCAGCATCGCCTCGGCGGAGGCCACCGTGCGCTCACCGTCGCGGATCAGGAACCGCCATCCGGTGAGCCGGGCGCGCGGCGGGCCGTCGGGGGCGGTGATGTCGTCCAGGACGTGGACGGGCAGGGGAAGTTCGAGTTCAAAGGGCCCGTCCAGGGTGGCGAGGAGCGGAGTGCGGACGGCGGTGGGAGAACCGAGGGCCGTGCGGATGCTGTTCAGAGCAGGCGCTGGAGCCGAGGGGACGTGCAGCGGCATGGTTGGGTCGCCTCTCACTTCGGAGACACGGTGGAGCGCTGGCGTGCCAGGTGCGGATGGCGCTGTCGGTGAAACGCGGGTCAGAGGGGCACTGACGAGATGTCAGGGCGCTGTCTCTCTGCCACGGTTGCCGAGTTTATACGACAAGTGTTCCCGTCGTGTTTCATGTACCTGTCCCCGGCATTGCGGGCAAGCGCTAATCCGGACCACCGGGGCGAGGGGATTTTCGCCGATTCTCTGCCATATGCACGGATATGACCTGGCATTTTAACCCAGCCTGGGTAGGCTTGATCTGGCGGGTGTTTTTCATCACGGCAATCCGGCGTTGTGCGGAGCCTATCGGTTGGGCAGTCCCTGTGTGGCGTTATCGATCACATTGGCTGGGCATCATCGTGCGTGATGTGCGCGGCCAAGAGCCGTTGATCCAGTCGAGGAAGGGACGCTTCGATGGGGGAGAAGGTCGTAGCCGGAGAGTTCGATCCGTCCGGGCGGCAGCGGCAGCGCGCCAGGCTCCGGCAGGGCCTGGAGGCGCTGGCCCGGCTCCTGGCCGAGAAGCGTTTCGACCGCCCCAAGAATCTCATGGGGCTGGAGATCGAGCTGAATCTCGCGGGGTCCGACGGGATGCCGAGGATGATGAACGCCGAGGTTCTGGAGAGAATCGCGAGTCACGATTTCCAGACCGAACTCGGGCAGTGCAATCTTGAAGTAAATATCGTGCCGCACCGTTTGCACGGCAGGGTTCTCGACCAGTTGGCGGAAGAGCTCCGGACTGGTTTGTCATATGCCGATCGCAAGGCGGGGGAAGTCGACTCCGAGATCGTTATGATCGGAATTCTGCCGACCCTTGTCGCCCGCGACCTGGGCTCCGCCAACCTCTCCTACGACGACCGCTACAAACTTCTCAACGAACAGATGCTGGCCGCCCGCGGCGAGGATTTCCTGATCGATGTCGAAGGCGAGGAGCGGTTCCGCTGCGCCTCCGGCTCGATCGCACCCGAGGCCGCCTGCACCTCGGTCCAGCTGCACCTTCAGGTGACCCCGGGCCGGTTCGCGGCCGTGTGGAACGCGGCCCAGGCGGTGGCCGCCGCGCAGATCGCGGTGGGCGCCAACTCCCCCTTCCTGTTCGGCCGGGAGGTGTGGCGCGAGTCCCGCCCGCCGCTGTTCCTCCAGGCCACCGACGTCCGCCCGCCGGAGTTCGCGGCCCAGGGCGTACGGCCGCGTACCTGGTTCGGCGAGCGCTGGATCAGCGACGCGCACGAGCTCTTCGAGGAGAATCTGCGCTTCTTCCCGCCCCTGCTGTCGACCGCGGACGACGAGGATCCGCTGCGGGTGCTGGACGACGGCGGGGTGCCGCGGCTGAGCGAGCTGGTGCTGCACAACGGCACCATCTACCGCTGGAACCGCCCCGTGTACGCGGTCGCCGACGGCGTACCGCATCTGCGGGTGGAGAACCGCGTACTGCCCGCCGGGCCCACCGTCAGCGACGTCATCGCCAACGCCGCCTTCTACTACGGCCTGGTGCGGGCGCTCGCCGACGAGCCGCGCCCGATATGGAAGCGGCTGCCGTTCGAGGCCGCGGCGGCCAACTTCGACACGGCCTGCCGCCATGGCATCGACGCGGTCCTACGGTGGCCCAAGCCGGGCGGCCGGTCCTCCTCGATGGTGCGGATCCCCGCCGTCCGGCTCGTCCAGGAGGAACTGCTGCCGCTGGCCGCCGCAGGGCTCGACGCCTGGGGCGTCGAGCCCGCCGACCGCGAGCGCTACCTGGGGATCATCGAGGAGCGCTGCCGGCGCCGGGTCAACGGCGCGTCCTGGCAGGCCGCCGCGTACCACCGGGCGCGGGAGAGCGGCCTCGAGCGGGACGCCGCGCTGGCGGCGATGACCCGCCGCTACGGCGAGCTGATGCGCACCGGCGAACCGGTCCACAGCTGGCCGGCCGCGCTGTCCGGATGACGAAGCCTGAGTTGCGGTGAGTATCGGACAGCGACACGCCGTGGTGTCGGCGTGTCGCTGTCC
>NZ_JBSFMM010000228.1:0-17522 GCF_053599555.1 Streptomyces sp. NPDC000941 | reverse complement strand
AGGCGCGGCTGGCGGGGCCGGGTTCGGTGGCGTTGGTGTTGGCGCGGCGGCCGGGGTCGGTGTCGTTGGTGCGGGGGCGGCGGCCGGTGGATGGGCTGGGGCATGCGTTCGCGGCGTATCACACGGCGGATGGCGGTGTGGTGTGGGTGGACGCGTCGAAGCTCAAGGGGCGCCGGGTGTCGACGGATCCGCCGGAGGTGGGGCTGTTGTTTGACGCGCAAGCGGTGGTGGTGGGTCCGTCCGGGCGGGTGGTGGCGGACGCGCTGGAGCCGTTCGCGGAGTCGTCATCGGTGGCGCACGCGTTGCTGGACGGGGCGGTTCGCGATGAGTACGGGGCCCTCGGCACCGAGACCGAGTACCGCTATCCGCTCACCGTCCCCCTCCTCCCCGACCTGCTGCGGAGGCTTGGCGTCCTCATCCCGGAGGACCCCGAAGAGGCGCCCGATATGCGGGGGGAGATCCTCGCCGAAGGTCCCGGCATCAAGATCGCCCTCGACTCGACGCCCTTCTGGCTCGACCCCGCCACCCAGCGGCTCTATGACGTCGGTGCGCCTCAAGTGCCCCCGGGGAGTGAACTCGTCACCAGGTATATCCCGGAGGTCGTCGTCGATCCGGCGGTCTCGATTCCGGGTGAGCGACGGCAGACCCTGGCGGAGGCGGAGGCCAAGCGGAAGCTGATCCGTGACCGGCTGGCGCGCACGGCCGAGCGGGGCGGTCCGATACCGCTACGGGAGCTTCTGGAAGACCTTCCGGGGTGGGAGATCACCGAACTCGGCCAGGGAGTCATCGTTGATCCTCCCGGTCTGGGGTATGACGGCCGCTCCTACCACCAGCCCACTCTGGGCACCCCGGCGTTCGGGTTCAGGGCGGCCCAGGACCACGCTCTTGGGCGGCTGTCGGCGCCGTACCTGCTGGATCTGTTCGTGGCGGGGCGGCAGGCCGGGCAGCGGGCCGCCCGGCGACTGGTGACCCGGATCATGGGTGGCGACGAGGTACCGGCGAGGTTCCTGCCGTTCCTGTCGGTCATCCCGGATGTGGACGAGGTCTGGGGATACGCCTGGCAGATGTTCAACCAGGCCGCCGCCCAGCCGGCGACCAAACCCCCGCAGCTGTTCAAGAACATGCTGCCGCTGCCGCTGCGGCACGCGCTCGACAGCGCCCGCCGGGCACTGCGGCCGGACACGCGAGGTTTTCTCGACGAGGATCACGACGCGCTCAGCAAGCTGGTTCACGACGAGCTGACGGCGCTGATGAGGCGTTATTTCCGGCGGTACAAGCCGGGCGAAGCCGTCCCGGACGGGTTCTTCGACAGGGCGGTCGGCGACATGCTCTCCCCACGTGAGCAGGTGACGGCCGCGCTGACGGGGCGTACGTCCCAGGGGAGGCAGACCACCCCGTCCGAGACGCTCGGCATGGCGGAGTTCCCGCTGGACACCGACAGTGCCCGGCTGTCGGTCGCGCTGCTGCTGGGCGAGTTCCGGGCGCTGGCGGTGGCGGCGGACGGCCCCTTGATGACCGAGGAGCAGATCGAGCAGACCGACGCCGAACTGGCGGCCCTCGGTGAGCGGTTGTACCGGCGGGCGGTGGCGGCCTCGGTCCCGCTGCCCCCCGAGGAGCTGCACCGGTCGGTGCAACGGATTCTGGACAACCGGGTGGTGCGGGACTTCTCCCGGTTCCTGCGGCTGGCCGTCGAGGGCGTGCCGCACGTGGACGGCGCGCCGCGGCGGCTGCTGACCGTGAGGGGCGAGCAGGAATCGGCCGAGGCGCTGGGTCTTTACGCCCTGGGCACCCCGTTGCCCACAGCCGATCCGTTGTATCGGCTGCTGGCCGAGGTGGTGGGGGAGGCGTCCGCTTTCCTGGCGAACCGGACCGTGCCCGCCAGGGAGCGCGAGGACGTCAGTAAGGCTGTCAGGGGTGCGGAGAAGGCGCTGAAGGTTCTCCGCGAGGCGCCGACGCCGCCCGCGATCGGGTGGCTGGCGGAGGCGGAGATCGTGGCGCTGGACGGGTCCAGGGTTCCCGCGGCCCGGGTGTGGCACGTGAAGCACTCGAACCGTTCGGGCGCGCCGGTGGGGGTGTCGCTGCGCGGGGGCGGGGTGTGGCTGGGGCGGCAGGAGTCCTACGGCCTGCTGCCGGAGGTGGGCCACGTCACGGAGGTCCGGTGGGAGCAGCCGGACGGCAGCGCGGAGACGCCGGTGGTGGTGTCGGAGGGCCCGTGGGAGAAGGCGCCGTTCGGCAGGCTGTTCCTGGTCGGTTTGGACGGGGACGGGACCGCGGCGTGGTTGCCGGTGCGGTCCGAGGACGGTTCGGGTGTTTCGGGTGTGGCGATCGGCTACAAGGGGGTGATCGATTATCTCTTCGCGCGTGCGCCGGAGTTGACGGAGACGTCGTGGGACACGGATGTGCTGGTAGCGGGTGCGGATGTGGCGGGCCCGTATGCGGCTGGTCGTGATCCGCTGGAGTGGCCGCTGGCCGGTCAGGCGCTGGCCAACGGCACCGGTTTTGACCGGGGGGTGTGGGCTTCCGCCCTGGGTCTGGAGTTCGGGTTCGCCTCGGGTGTCGAGGAGGTGGTGGGCGAGGACGGTGTCACCCGGCAGGATCCGGTGGTGCGGCTTCAGTTGGCGGAGGGCGACCGGCTGGTGGGGTTCCGTCGGGAGCCGTCGTCGGTGCAGTTGGCGGTGCGGGCTGAGCGGGTGACCGGTGATCGGAGGCGGGCTGGGGATGTGCGGCGGTGGTGGCGGGCGGTCCGGCTGGTGTACGGGCCGTTGCTGGAGGACGACGGGGCGGCGTTTGACGCTGCGCTGCGTGGTTTCCGCGCGCTGGATGAGTGGCGGGCGCGCCGGCGTGACGCTTCCCCGCTGACCTGGCGCCGTCTGCGGGCCCTGACCGACGAGCACTTCGTCTCCTCCGGGCAGCCGGCCCCGCCACTGGCACAGGCGCTGCCGCAGTTCCTGGAGTGGGCCGCGGACGAGGTCGGGATGGACCTGGACCTCCTTGGCTTCGATCTGACGCCGCGGTATGAACCCCGGCGGGCGTGGGAGGAGGCCCCGGAGTCCTCGGTGGCGGGCCGGGCGGGTACCGCCGGTGGGCTGGGAGGCCCCGGGCGCCGTGGCCTTCCACGGTGGTCGGATGTGCGGCGGCTGGGTTCGCGTCTGGGGGGCTTGCGGGGCGGTTCGCCGGATGCGGGTGTGGATCCGCTGGCGGCGCACTGGCCGATCGGGCGTGTGGTGACGGTGGCGGGGCCGCGGTCTGCCGCGCTGGTGGAGGTGCCTGCCGCCGAGGCGTCTGCTGAGGCGTCTGCCGGGGTGTCCGCGGGCAAGGGGAAGGGCCGGGAGGAGTGGTTCGGTTTCGAGCGTCGGGCGGATTCTCGTTCGGAGCCGCTGGGTTACGAGGTCAGTGACGCGGGCCGGGTCAGGCTTCCCGGTGGTCCTGATGGTGTGGGGCGGGTGCTGGAGCCGGAGGGCTGGCGGCGGTTCGGTGCCGATTTCCTGCATGAGCCCAGTGGTGCGCTGCTGTACGGGGACAGCGGGTGGATCGGGCGTGCGGCCAACGCGGCCGAGGTGCTGGAGGTTTTCCCGGCGGTGCCGTACACGCTGTCCGCGGATTCCTCGGGTCTGCTGCTGGTGCCCGACGAGCGGGAAACCGGTGCTACAGCGGTCCGTATCCCGCTGACGGAGGCACCGCCCACACCAGCCCTCCCGGCCCCGGCCTCCCCGCGGCAGTCCGAGGCCCTCGACGGGGCTGTCAGGGGGATCGCACAGCTCCCCGCCGCCCGGCCACTCACCGGGGAGGCCACCGACTCCGCCGACCGAGTGCTGGCCGCGCCGGTCGCCCCGCCGGCGCCCGCGTCACCCGCCCCGGAGACGGCCGAGCCACCCGCCCTGGACGAGGCGGCGGCAGAGCGGTTGTTGGAGGCTCTGCACGGGCGGGACCTGCGGTTCCGGAGCAGCCCGTTCGACGTGGATGTGGTGGCTCGTCATGTGCTGCGTCTGCCGAAGGACGCGTCGGTGGATCAGGCGGTGCGTGCGGAGTTGTTCGGGTTGGTGCGGGATACGGAGGCGGACGGGCGGGCGGGGAGCCTGGCGGCGCTGGGGGCGTTCCATCTGGAGAGGCTGGAGGCGGCCGGGTCGGTCCGGAGCGGTCACTTCACGCGGGGGGGACACCGGATTCCGGGTCTGAACTGGCTGGAGTCGGACGCCCTGGATCTGGACACGGACTTCAGCGAGGTCCTGACGCCGCAGGCGGGTAGCTCTCCGGTCCTTGGCGGTGTCCCCGGGCGGGTGACGCCGTGGCCGAAGGGGACGCGGCCGTATGTCGTCGGGGGCGACGGCAGCAAGGACGGCAAGGTGGTGGTGCGGCTGCCGGACCGTTCGACGCTGGACGTGGATGTCGAGGAGTTCGTGGAGCTGGTGGCGGCGGATGTGGCGCGGGCGAAGCTGCCGCCGGGCACCCCGATCGTGGTGGCCGTTCCCTTCCTGGGCCGGTATGGCCCGTTGTTGCAGGAGCTGGCGGATCGTACGGGTCTGGTGGTGTGGCCGCACAGCGGTGAGGTGGAGGTCAGCCCGCTGGCCGGCGGGAAGGGCCGTATCGACACGGTCGCCGGACGGCCGGGAGTTCCCAAGGGTGCCTGGTTCCCGCTCCGGCCCGGCCAGGGGCCGGTTCTCCATGCCGGGCTGCCCGACTGGTACCGCAACGTGGTGATGTGGCCGATGGTCAGCGAGGCGATCGGCGAGCAGATGGGCCACTCCTCGTTTCTCCCCACCGAGTACGCGGAGACATTCGAGGCGAACGAACGCCACAGCGACCGGATGACGACGTACGTCGACTTCCGCTTCGCCTCGGAGACCGTTTCACCGGAGCAGGATTTGCCGCGTCCGGGTCCCGAGGGCAGCCCGTTCCCCGAGGCCGACGCGCTCCGCATCAGCGCGCATGGCATCCCGGGCTACATGGCCGTGGCGGTGCGGAGCGGGGACCGCGTGTACTACCGCTCCCTCGACAAGGACGAGGCAGCGGCGTGGGTGGCGTGGCTGGTGTCCGGGCTGCCCAAGGACCGCTGGATCGACCTCGCCTGCTGCTGCCTCGCCTCCCCCAAGGACAGCGACAGGCCGGATCCCGCCGTGGGATCCCTCTTCTACCGCGAAGTGTTCGTGGCCGATCCGCTGCGGGAGCTGTCTCCGGGACAGCACATCGTGAACAAGGCGCGGCGCTGGGCGCGTGTCTCCTACGGCCCGCAGTCGGAGATGAAGCTGCAGAGGAACGGCAAGTACGTGCGGACCCTGTTCACCGATCCCCAGGGGCGGGCCCGGGATTGGGAGCTGCCGCGGCCGGATCCGGAGGGCGCGGAGCTGGACCGGCTTGCGGTGGTGGCCAGGCTGCACTCGGGGAGTGACCCGGCGTCGGCGGAGGTGCGGGAGCGGACGCTGATAGCGGTGCGGGCGCTGAAGTTGATGTTCGGGGTGTATGCGGAGGACCGTGCCGATTTCGGGGAGCTGCTGCGGGGTGTGGCGGCGGTGGACGAGATGTGGCTGGCCGACCCGGAGTTCCGGCGGGTGGGCCCGCTGACGCTGGATCTGCTGTCGCGGGTGATCGAGGCGCGTCCGGAGGCGGCGTCCGGGGTGGATCAGGATGTTGCCCGCCGGGTGCTGGCCGCGGCGGCGGCGTGGTGGGATGCACGGCCTCGTGGTCCGCGGGGTGAGCGTGTGGACATGCTGTGGGACTTCGTGGAGCTGCCGGTGGTGCGGCTGGGCGCGCAGTGGGTGCGGGGGGATGAGGCGAGGTCCGAGGCCGCCACCGTCCTGAATCTGCCCGAACCCCGCCCGTTGGATGAGGCGCAGCGGCTGCGGATGCTGTGGGCGTGGGCGAAAACCATGGACCTGCTGAGCAAGCCTGGTGTGGACGTGGACGATCTCGCCATACGGGTGCGCCACCTGGACCCGGGCGTCGGCGTCGGGGAGTCGGAGCGTGAGGACCTGCGGACCTTGCTCACCCGGGCGTTCGCCGTGGGGCAGGACGCGTCCGACACGGACGCGGCGGCCGCGTACCACCTGGAGGTGAACTCGGCGTTCATCGCCACCGACAGGGACACGGTCCTGGACGGGGTCGAGGGGAAAAGCCGTGACTTCACGGGGGAGTCGTGGCCGCGGGTGAACCTCGCGCAGATCCGTACGTCCGGCGGGCTGGTGGACGCGCCGTGGCGGAACCGGAACCGGAAGCGGCAGGCGACCGAGCCGGTCCCCTTCCTGCTGCGGATCGAACAGGACCCGCGGGACCCGTACATCATCGAGCTGGACATCGACGGCCGTGTGTTCCGGATATCGGTCATTGAGTTCCTGCAGCTGATGGCGAACGACCCCATCCTGACCGCCAAGGGAAAGGGCACCAAGATCGTCCTGTCGCACGCCAGGACCGCTCCCCGCATGTACATCGTGGCGTGGTTGCTGGCGCAGGGGCTTGGCCGTCCTGTGCTGTGGACCAACGACCGGACGGACCTGTCCGGCACGGACGACCAGGGCGCGCCGGTGCTCACCGTGCCCGCCGGAGCGGCCTCCGCCCCCGTCTGGCAGGAGGCGCTGCCGGAGCCCCCGCCGCCGGGCACTCAGAACGCCCCGCGCCCGGTCCCGCGGCCGCTCCCCAGGCCTTCCGGGCTTCCCGCTCCCGCGGCGGCCCCGCCCGCGGCTACGACGACTACGACGGCGGCGACCGTGCCCTCGGCGGCTCCGGCGAAGCTCCACGACGGCCCCACCAGGAGCGCGCCCCCCGGGCCGGCCGACGGGACCGGCGAGGCCGGTGAGGCCCGCGGGACCGGCGAGGCCGGTGAGGTCGCGGCCCCGGGCGTGCCGCGGGCTTCGGGCGCGGACGGTGCCGGGTCGCGGGGGTCGGTGCGGGAGTTGTCGGTGCCGTCCACGCCCGTGTCCGGGGACTCCGACTCCGCTGCGCGGGTGTTCGTCGCGCCGGTCGCCCCGCAGGCGTCCGAGCCGCCCGCCTCGTACGCCCCGTCGGCGGCCGCGCCTCTCGCGCCGTCTGCCTCGCTCGCTCCGCAGAGGTCCGTGCCGTCCGCCGAGCTGCCGCCGCTGAGTGTGGTGGAGTTGGCGCCGGACGGGACGGGCCTGTCCGGGCACGGGCGGTTGGCCCTCAGCATGCCGGTGTTCCAGGTGGCGGCCGCTGGTCTGCGGAACTGGCAGGCGGGTGCCGCGCCGCCGCGGACTGACATCACCGGGTACGGCGCGGATGTCGCTGATGGTGGTGAGTGGCGCGCGCGGGCCGTGTACGCGGAGTTCACCCGCGAGCTGGACCAGGTGCTGGGCGTTCTCCAGGGGACCCCGGTCGAGGGGGTGGCGCGGCTGGCCGCGGCGGACTTCCCGATCTCCGTGCGGTGGGCTCCGGGCGGGCCTTCCGACGAGGTGGTGGCGCTTGCCGGTGTGGAGCGTGGGGTGCTGGAGCGGCAGGCGACGGTCGGCTTCACCCTTTCCCCGGACGCGGCCGCGATGGAGCGGTTGGAGGCTCTGCAGAGGCGGGACCGGAGGCTGCGGAACGAGCTGTTCGACGTGGATGTGCTGGCGCGTCGGGTGTTGCATCTGCGGGCGGGTGCGCCGGTGGATCAGGCGGTGCGTGCGTCGTTGTTCGGTCTGGTGACGGCTGCGGAGGCGGCGGGGCGTGCGGGCAGTCTGGCGGCGCTGAGTGCGTTCTATCTCGACTGGCTGGGGGCGGTCGGGCCGGCGCAGAGCAGTTACTTCACGGTGGGGGGAGACCGGGTCCCGGGTGTCAACTGGCTGGGCCCGGAAGTCATGGGGCCGATGGACGGCCTGGAGCTGGACACGGACTGGAGCGATGTCCTCGCGCCGCAGGCAGACGGTTCCCTGACCGTCGTCGGCGGTTCCAGGCGGGAGACGCCGTGGCCGAAGGGGACGAGGCCGTACGTCGTCGGGGGCGACTGGCATGCCGGGGAGGTGGTGGTGCGGCTGCCGAACGGTTCGAGGGTGGGTGTGGACGTCGAGGAGTTCATCGAGCTGGTGGCGGCGGATGTGGCGCGGGCGGGTCTGCCGCCGGGCACCGAGCTGGTGCTGGCCGTTTCCTTCCTGGGCCGCCACGTCGAGCTGTTGCAGAAGCTCGCGGACCGTACCGGCCTGGTGGTGCGGGCGCACAGCGGTGAGGTCTCGTTCAGCGTGCGGGCCGACGGGAAGGCCGGTATCGACACGGTCACCGGGCGGCCGGGGGTCCCCGTGGGTGCCTGGGTTCCGATCAGGCCGGGTCAGGGGCCGGTTCTGGATGAGAGTGTGCCCGACTGGTACCACAACGTGGTGCTGTGGCCGATCGTCAGTGAGGCGAAGGGTGAGCAGATCGGCCACTCCTCGTTCACCCCCGCCGAATACGCGCGGAACTTCGAGGAGGGGGAGCGCCACAGCGACCAGACAACGGCGTTTGTCAACTTCTACCGCTCCTTGAAGGCCCAGTCGATGGAGCAGGTGCTGGCGCGTCCGGGTCCCGAGGGCAGTCCGTTCCCCGAGAGCCACGCGCACCGCATCGGCATGCATGGCTTGCCGGGCTACGTACTCCTGGCGATGCGGGACGGGAACAGGACGGTCACCCGCCTCGTCAGCGAGGACGAGGCGGTGGCGTGGGTGAAGTGGCTGGTGTCCCGGCTGCCCAGGGACCGCTGGCTTGACCTCCTCTGCTGCTGGATCGCCTCCCCCGAGGACAGCAACAGACCAGGTCCCGCCCGCAGGAACGACTTCTCTCCCGCGGTGTTCGTGGCCAATCCGCTGCGGGAGATCTCTCTGACGCAGCGCATCGTGAACGCGACGCGGTTCTGGGCACGTGCCTCCTACGGCGAGCAGGGGATAGCGAAGCTGGCGGCGAACGGCACATACGCGAGGGGCCTGTTCACCGATTCCCAGGGGCGAGCCCGGGGGTGGGAGCTGGGGCGGCCGGAGCCGGAGGGTGCGGACCTGGAGCGGCTTGCGGTGGTGGCCGGGCTGCACTCGGGGAATGGTCCGGTGCCGGATGCGGTGCCGGATGCGGTGCTGGAGCGGACGCTGGATGCGTTGCGGGCGCTGAAGTCGATGTTCGGGGTCTATGCGGAGGACCGTGCGGACTTCGGGGAGCTGCTGCGCGGTGTGGCGGCGGTGGATTCGATGTGGCGGGCCGACGACGACTTCCGGCAGGCGGGTCCGCTGACGCTGGATCTGCTGTCGCGGGTGTTCGCGGCGCGTCCGGAGGCCGTGTCCGGAGTGGACCAGGACGTCGCCCGGCGGGTGCTGGCCGCGGCGGCGTCGGCGTGGGAGACGCGGCCCGTCGGCCCGCGGGGGGAGCGTCCGGGGCTGCCGTTGCGGGAGTTCGTGGACCTGCCGGTGGTGCGGGAGGCCGCCGAGTGGCTGGACGGGCCTGACGCGGAGAACGAGGCCGTCACTGCCCTGAACCTGTCCGGTCGGTGGACCGAGGCGGAGCGGTCGCGGATGTTCTGGGCGCGGGTGAAGACGATGGACCTGCTGAGCTCACTCGACGAGGTGGACGCGGACGACCTCGCCCAGCGGGTGCTCCATCTGGAACCGGACTTCGATGTGGACGAGTCGGAGCGCAACGACTTGCGGTCCACACTCACCTGGGCGTTCGCGGTGGGGCGGGACGCGTCCGACACGGATGTGGCGGCCGCGTTCGACCTGGAGGTGTACGGGGCGTTCAAGAACACCGGTATGGAGACGGTCCTGGACGGGGCCCGGGGGAGTGCTCGTGACTTCTCGGGGGAGCCGAGGCCACAGTCGGCGGTGAGCCTGGCGCAGGTTCGCGACGTCGGCGGTCTGGCGGACGCGCCGTGGCGGAACCAGGTCCCGGCCCCGAACCCGGCCCCGAACCCGGCCCCGAGCCCGAACCCGGCTCCGGCCCCGGCCCCGGCCCCGAGCCCGAACCCGAGCCCGAACCCGGAACAGCAAGCGGCCGTGAAGGTCCCCCATCTGGTGCGGGCCGATCTGGACCCGCAAAATCCGGACATCATCGTGCTGACCATCGAAAACACCGAGTTTCGGGTGCCGGTCGATGAACTCCCGGAGGTGATGGCGAACGACCCCGACCTGACAGCCAAGGGAGTGGGCACCGAGGTCGTCTTCTCGCACGCCGGGCTGAGTGTCGACGTCGGCGAGTTGGCGCAGCGGCTGGCGCAGCGGCTGGGCCGTTCGGTGTGGTGGACCGAGGCCCCGACGGACCTGTCCGGTGAGGACGACCTGGGCAATCGGGTGCTCACCGTGCCCGCCGGAGCGGCGTCCCGCGCCATCTGGCACAAGGCGGAGGTGGAACTCTCGCAGCTGCCCATCGAGGACGCCCCGCGCCCGGTCCCTCGGCCGCTCCCGCTCTCGCTCGGCACGCCCACCGGGCCTGCCACTCCCGCGACGACCTCGGCTCCGCCCTCGGCGGCTGTGGCCGTGGGGGCTCCGTACGGGGCGGACGAGGACGGGACGGCGACGCTCCACGGCGGTCCGGCCCTCGCCCCGGCGCCCGCTCCCCGGGTGCTGGGCCGTGGGGAGTTGGAGGGCCTGGTGGATGGTGTGGCGGTGTCGGTGCCGTCGGGTGGTGTGTCGGAGCGGCGGTGTCTGGAGCTGTTGGGTGCGTTGCGGGATGAGTTGCATCCGGGTGGGTTGCTTGCGTCGGGTGTGCGGGCGGGGGGTGTGGTGGATGAGTCGGTGCTGGATCGGGGTGACGCGGCGTCTCGTCTGGTGGTGGGTCCTGGGTGGGGTCGGGTGGGTTCGTGGGGGGCGGTGGTGGATGCGCTGGAGAAGGCGCGGCTGGCGGGGCCGGGTTCGGTGGCGTTGGTGTTGGCGCGGCGGCCGGGGTCGGTGTCGTTGGAGCGGGGGCGGCGGCCGGAGGACGGGTTGGGGCATGCGTTCGCGGCGTATCACACGGCGGATGGTGTGGTGTGGGTGGACGCGTCGAAGCGCAAGGGGCGCCGGGTGTCGACGGATCCGCCGGATGTGGGGCTGTTGTTTGACGCGCAAGCGGTGGTGGTGGGTCCGTCCGGGCGGGTGGTGGCGGACGCGCTGGAGCCGTTCGTGGAGTCGTTGTCGGTGGCACAGGCGGTGCTGGACCCGGCGGTGCGTGATGAGTACGGGGCCTTCGGCCCCGAGATCGAGTACCGGTATCCGCTCGATATCGGTCCCCTCCCTGATGACGTTCTGCGGAGGCTCGGCATCCGCATTCCGGAGCCCCCGGACGAGCCCGATTTCATGAAGGTGGTGCTGGCGCAAGGCCCTGGGGTCAAGATCGTCGTCGACAAAATCTTCCAATGGCGCCACCCCGACTCCCCGATGCCTTTTGATAATGCGTCCCAAGCGCCCCCAGGGAGCGAACGGGTCGTTATCTACATCCCGGAGGTCGTCGTTGATCCGGCGGCCTTGGTTCCGGGTGAGCGGTGGCAGTCGCTGGAGGAGGCGAGGGCCCGGCGGAGGCTGGTGCGTGACCGGCTGGCGCGGACGGGCGTGGCCGGGCGGGGCGGGCGGCCGAGGCCGTTGGTGGAGCTTCTGGGTGATCTTCCCGAGTGGGAGATCACCGAGGTCGGCCAGGTGACCACGGTCTTTCCCCTCGCCGTGGGCCACAACGGCCGCTCCTACGGGCAGTTCTCCCTGGGTACCGCCGCGGTGGGCCGCGCGATGCTCTGGCACCACTCCATCGATCGGATGTGGCCCAGGGAACTGCGTCATCTGGCCTGGGCGGGGCGGGACTTCGGGCGGCGGGTCGCCGGGGAGCTGGCGAGCAGGATCACTGGCCGTGGTGAGGTGCCGGTGGAGCTGGTCGCGTTCTTGTCGGCCATTCCGGATGTGGACGAGGCCTGGGGGTACGCGTGGCGGGCGTTCACCCACGTCGCCGCCAGGCCGCTCAACGTCACGTACCCGCAACTGCTCAAGAACTGGCTGGCGGTGGCGTCGCGGCACGCGTTCGACAGTGACCGGCGGGCTCTGCGGCCTGGTACGCGGGGCTTCCTTGATGAGCGTCATGACGGGCTCAGCGCGATCACCCACGACATGCTGAAGGTCGAAATGGAGCGCCATTTCCGGCTCTTCAAGCCGGGCGGGGGGGCTGTTCCGGAGGGGTTCTTCGACGTCGAGGTCCGCGATCCCGAAGTCGGTGACGTTCCGTCCGCGCGTGAGCATCTGACTGCCGCGTTGACGGGGCTTACGTCCCAGGGGAGGCGGATCGGCACGTACGAGTCGGTCGGCATGGACGAGCTCCCGGCCCTGGACACCAGTGGCGGCCGGCTGCTGGTCGCGCTGATGGTGGACGAGTTTCGGGCGTACGGGTTCGACCACCGGTGGGTGACCGAGGAGCAGATCGAGCAGGCCGAGGCCGAGTTGGCGGAACTCGGCAGGGCGATGTACGAGCGGGCGGTGGCGGCCTCGGTTCCGCTGTCTCCCGACGTGCTGAGCCGGTCGGTGGAGCGGATTCTGGGCGACCCGGTGGTCCGGGGATTCGCCCCGTTCCTGACCTTGCTCGACGAGGGCATCCCGCGGGCGGACGGCCCCCATCTGCGCATTCTGGGCGAGCTGGACGGGATGACCGCGGCCGACGCGCTGGGCCGTTATGCCCTGGGGCATGTCCGGTTGTCCGCGGACAGTCCGGCGTATCGGCAGGCGGCCGCGACGGTGGAGAAGGTGTCCGGGCTTCTGGCGGCCGGGGCCGTGCCTGCTGGTGAGCGTGCGCGTGTCGAGGAGGCGGTCCAGGGCGTGCGGGAGGCGTTGCGGGTCCTGCGTGAGGGGCCGGCACCGGCCGTGATCGAGTGGCCTGCGGAGATCGAGGCGCTGGATGGTACCGGGGTTCCGGTGGATCAGGTGTCGCAGGTGCAGCACCGGAATGCGTCGGGTGTGCAGGTGGGGGTGTCGCTGCGGGGGGGTGGAGCAGGCGGATCGTGGCTGCGTCGGCAGGGGTCCTACGGTCTGCTGCCGGAGGTGGATCACTTTACGGAGGTGCGGTGGGATCTGGAGGGGGGCAACGGATACCGGGCATCGGCGGTGGTGGCGGAGGGCCCGCGGAAGAAGGCGCCGTTCGGCAAGGTGTTCCTGGTCGGTGTGGACGGGGACGGGACCGTGGCACGGTTGCCGGTCCAGGGTGGGTCGATTGTGTCGTTCGTCTACGAGCGGGTGGTGGACTATCTCTTCGCGCGTGTGCCGGCGTTGACGGCAGCGTCGTGGGATACGGCTGTGTGGTGGGTGGGTGCGGATGTGGCGGGTCCGTATGCGTATGGTCGTGATCCGCTTCAGTGGCCGGTGGCGGGTCAGGTGCTGTCCAACCGCTTTGACCGGTGGTTGTGGACCTCTGCTCTGGGTGGGGAGCCCGGGTTCGCCACGCGTAGGGAGGCGGACGGGCACGGTGGGCAGAAGCAGGTCACGTGGCTGCGGCTGGAGGAGGGTGACTCGCTGGCGGGGTTCCGTCCGGAGCCGTCGTCGGTTCGGCTGGCTGTATGGGCTGAGCGGGTGGCGGGTGATCGGCGGTGGGCTGGGCATGTGGCGCGGTGGTGGCGGGCGGTTCGGCTGGTGTATGGGCCGTTGTTGGAGGATGACGAGGCGGTGTTCGAGGCTCTGCTGCGTGGTTTCCGGGCGTTGGATCAGTGGCGGGCGGGCAGGGGGGATGCTTCCCCGCTGACCTGGAGTGGTCTGCTGGATGTGGTCAACCAGTACATGGATCTGGTCAACGCGCACGTCTCCGAGTCCGGGGGGGCCCCGCTGGTGTGGTGGCAGGTGCTGCCGTTGGCTCTGGTGTCGGCCGCGGGTGAGGTCGGGGTGGAGCTGGAGCTGTCCCGCCTCGATCTGACGCCGCGGTATGTCGCTGAGCGGGCGTGGGAGCAGGCTCCGGAGCCCTCGGTGGCGGGCCGGGCGGGTGCCGCCCTGGAGGCGGCCGAGGGCTCCGGCGGGGCCGCGGCCCCGGGTGTGCCCGGGGTTTCCGGTGCGGACGGTGCCGGGGCGCGGGCGTCGGTGCGGGCGCTGTCGGTGCCGTCTACATCCGCGTCGGGGGACTCCGCTGCGCGGGTGTTCGTCGCGCCGGTCGCCCCGCAGACGTCCGAGCCGCCCGTCTCGCTCGCTCCGCAGCCGACCGCGCTACCTGCGCCTCCCGCCGCGCTCGCCCCGCAGGCGCCCGCCCCGCTCGCTCCGCAGGCGGCCGTGTTGCCTCCCGAGTTGCCGCCGTTGAGCGTGGTGGAGTTCGCGCCGGACTGGACGGGCCCGTCCGGGGACGGGCAGCGGGCCATCAGGGCGCTGGCGCTCAAGGTGGTGTCTGCCGGTATGCGGAACCGGAAGGTGGGCGCGGCGCTGCCGCGGATTGTCATCACCGGGTACGGTGCCGATGTCGCTGGTGGTGGCGAGTGGCGGGCGCGGGCTGCGTACGCGGTGTTCATGGGCCATCTGAAGCAGGTGCTGGACATCCTTCAGGTGTTGTCCGAGGGGGAGGAGCGGCTGGCCGCGGAGGACTTCCCGTTCTACGTGCAGTGGGCTCCCGGGGAACCCTCGGACGAGATGGTCGCGCTTTCCGGTGTGCCGCGTGAGGTGCTGGGGCGGCAGGCGACGGTCGGGTTCGCCCTCTCCCCGGACGCGGCGGCGGCGGAGCGGCTGGAGGCTCTGCACAAGCGGGACCGGGCGCTGCGGGGCGATCCGTTCGATGTGGATGTGGTGGCTCGTCGGGTGCTGCACCTGCCGGAGGGTGCGCCGGTGGACCAGTCGGTGCGTGCGGGGCTGCTCGGGCTGGTGGTGGAGGCCGAGGCGGCCGGGCGGGCGGGGAGCCTGGCGGCGCTGCGCGCGTTCCACCTCGAGAGGCTGGGGGCGACCGGGCCGGCCCAGAGCGGCTACTTCACGGTGGATGGACACCGGGTGCCGGGTATCAACTGGCTGGGACCGGACGTCATGGGGGCCATGGATGGCCTGGAGCTGGACACGGACTGGAGCGATGTACTTACGCCGCAGGCGGATGGTTCCCTGGCCCTCGGCGGCGGCCCCGGGCGGCAGACGCCGTGGCCGAAGGGGACGCGGCCGTATGTCGTCGGGGCCGACTGGCGGGACGGGAAGGTGGTGGTTCGGCTTCCGGACGGTTCGACGGTGGATGTGGACGTCGAGGAGTTCATCGAGCTGGTGGCGGCGGACATCGCGCGGGCGGGTCTGCCGCCGGGCACCCCGATTGTGCTGGCCATTCCCTTCCTGGGCCGCCATAGTGCGCTGTTGCAGAAGCTCGCGGACCGCACTGGCCTGGTGGTGCGGGCGCACAGCGGTGAGGTGAAGGTCAGCCCGCGGCCTGACGAGAAGAGCGATATCGGCAAGGTCGGCATCGACACGGTCACTGCACGGCCGGGAGTCCCCACGGGCGACTGGGTTCCGCTCCGGCCGGGTCAGGGGCCCGTTCTCGATGACAGCGTGCCCGACTGGTACCACAAAGTGGTGATGTGGCCGGTCGTCAGCGAGGCGATCGAAGAACAGGTCGGTTACGCCTCGTTCGAGCCCGGCGAGTACGCGAGGGACTTCGAGGAGCCGAGCCGCCACGCGGACCGGATAACGACGTTCACCCACTACCACAGCGCCTTGAACGCCCATGCCCTGGAGCAGGAGCTGCCGCGTCCGGGTCCCGAGGGCAGTCCGTTCCCCGAGAGCGATGCGTACCGCATCACCCTGCATGGCTTGCCGGGCTACGTGATTCTGACGCTGTGGGACGGGAACGACGTGGCCGAACGCTTCCTCGGCGAGGGTGATGCGGTGGCGTGGGTGACGTGGCTGGTGTCCCGGCTGCCCAAGGACCGCTGGCTGGACATCTCCTGCTGCTGGATCGGGTCGCCCAAGGACAGCAACAGCAGGGGTCCCGCCCACAGGGGCACCTTCGCCCCCGAGGTGTTCGTGGCCGATCCGCTGCGGCAGGTCTCTCTGGCGCAGCACATCATGAACGCGACGCAACGCTGGGCGCGTGTCTCCTACGGCCCGCAGGGGCTGGGAAAGGTGGACGGCAAGTACGTGCGGTCCCTGTTCGTCGATCCCCAGGGGCGGCTGCGGGAGTTCGCCCCGGGCCGGCCGGAGCCGGAGGGCGCGGAGCTGGACCGGCTCGCGGTGGTGGCCGGGCTGCACTCGGGGGCCGACGCGGTGCCGGCGGCGGTGCGGGAGCGGACGCTGATTGCGTTGCGGGCGCTGAAGTTGATGTTTGGGCTCTATGTGGAGGACCGTGCCGACTTCGGGGAGCTGCTGCGGGGGGTGGCGGCGGTGGACTCGATGTGGCTGGCCGACCCGGACTTCCGGCGGGCGGGTCCGCTGATGCTGGATCTGCTGCGGCAGGTGATCGCGGCTCGTCCGGAGGCCGCGTCCGGGGTGGACCAGGACGTCGCCCGCCGGGTGTTGGCCGCGGCGGCGACGGCGTGGGAGACACGGCCCCGCGGCCCGCAGGGGGAGCGCGTGGGGCTGCCGTTGCGGGAGTTCGTGGACCTGCCGGTGGTGCGGGAGGCCGCCGAGTGGCTGGACGGGGATGAAGCGAAGGCCGAGGCCGTCACCGTCCTGAAGCTGTCCGGCCGCCGTCCGATGGTTGAGGCGGAGCGGTCGCGGATGCTCTGGGCGCGGGTCAAGACCATGGAACTGCTGAGCACAACCGAGATGGAGCTGGACGACCTCGCCCAGCAGGTGCTCCACATGGACCCGCCCTTCGACGTGGACGAGTCGAACCTCAACAAGCTGCGGGCCGCGCTCACCCACGCGTTCGCCGTGGGGCGGGACGCGTTCGACACGGACGTGGCGGCCACGTTCAACCTGGAGGTGCACGGGGCGTTCGATGACACCGCCACCGGCATGGACACGGTCCTGGACGGGGCCAAGGGGAGCGGTCGTGACGTCACGGGGGAGCCGCGCCCGCAGTCGAGGGTGAACCTGGCGCAGGTCATTACGTCCGGCGGTCTGGTGGACGCGCCATGGCGGAACCGGAATCCGAACCAGCAGGCGGCCGCGAAGGTCCCCCACCTGGTGCGCGCCGAACTGGATCCGCAGGACCCGGACACCATTCTGATGGCCATCGGAGGCCGTGACTTCCGGGGGCCGATCAGTGAGTTCCTGGAGATGGTGGCGAGGGACCCCACCCTGATAGCCAAGGAAAGGGGCACCGAGGTCGTCTTTTCGCACGCCGGGCTGGGTACCGCCGCCGACGAGGTGGTGTGGATGCTGGCGCAGCGGCTGGGCTGTCCCGTGTGGTGGATCGACGCCCCGACGAACCTGTCCGGCAAGGACGGCCAGGGCAATCCGGTGCTCACCGTGGCCGCCGGAGCGGCCTCCGGCGCCGTCTGGCAGAAGGCGGCGGTGGAGCCCCCGCCGCGCGTTCAGCACGCCCCGCTCCCGGTCCCACGGCCGCTCCCGCTCCCGCTCCGCAGGCCCTCCGGGTCTCCCGCTCCCACGACGGCCCCGCCCGCGACGGCCCCGCCCGCGGCGACCACGGCCACAACGACGGCCACAACGACGGCGGCGGCCCCGCCCGCGACGGCCCCGCTCTCGGTGGCTTCGGCGGCGCCCCACGGCGGCGCCGTCAGGAGCGCGCCCCTGGGA
>NZ_JBSFMM010000227.1:0-17695 GCF_053599555.1 Streptomyces sp. NPDC000941 | reverse complement strand
AGCCACAACGGCCGCTCCTCCGACCGCCCCTGCCCATACGTCGCCAGCAGCGCCTGCGCCTCGATCGGGTCACCCAGCGTCGTACCCGTCCCGTGAGCCTCGACCGCGTCGACGTCGCCCGGTGCGAGGCGGGCGTTGGCCAGGGCCTGCCGGATCACCCGCTGCTGCGAAGGCCCGTTCGGCGCCGTCAGGCCATTCGACGCACCGTCCTGGTTGACGGCAGAACCCCGCACCACCGCCAGCACCCTGTGCCCGTTCCGCCGCGCATCCGACAACCGCTCCAGCAGCAGCACACCAACGCCCTCACTCCACCCCGTACCATCCGCGGCCCCGGCGAACGACTTGCACCGCCCATCCGCCGCCAGCCCCCGCTGCCGCGAGAACTCCGTGAACCCCCCCGGCGTCGCCATCACCGTCACCCCGCCCGCCAGCGCCAGCGAGCACTCGCCACCCCGCAGCGCCTGCGCGGCCATGTGGATGGTCACCAGCGACGACGAGCAGGCGGTGTCGATCGTCACCGCAGGGCCCTCAAGCCCCAGCACATACGAGACGCGGCCCGAGGCGACGCTTGTCGCGCTGCCGGTCACGACGTATCCCTCCGGCACGTCCTGGCCGGTTATGGCGCTGAGGATCATGTAGTCGTTGGTGTTAATTCCGGCGAAGACCCCGGTGTCGGTGCCGAGCAATGCGTGCGGGGCGATTTTCGCGTTTTCGATGGCCTCCCACGCGGTCTCCAGCAGCAGCCGCTGCTGCGGGTCCATCGCCAATGCCTCGCGCGGCGAGATCCCGAAGAAGCCGGCGTCGAACTCGCCCGCGTCGTAGAGGAATCCGCCCTCGCGCACGTAGCTGGTGCCGGGCCGGTCGGGGTCGGGGTCGAAGAGGGAGTCGAGGTCCCAGCCCCGGTCGGCCGGGAAGGGGCCAACGGCGTCGCGGCCCGAGGCGACCATCTCCCACAGCTGGTCGGCGCTGGCGACCCCGCCGGGGTAGCGGCAGGCCATGCCGATGATCGCGATGGGCTCGGGCTCTGCTGACTCGGCCGCGCGCAGGCGCTGCCGCGTGTCGCGGAGTTCTGCCGTGACCCACTTGAGGTGGTCGAGAAGCTTCGCCTCGTCGTTCGCCATCGCTGGCGTCCCCTCTCCTCCGCTGCGAAATGGGCGCCAGGCGTCATCGACGGCGGCGCGCGGCAGGACGACTCCCTTGGTGAATGGACCAATTCTTGACAGTTCTCCTTAAGTCGAGCTAACCACCGGGGGTCTTCTCCGGGCGCACTGGCGGCCGTGTTAGCCCGCCTTTAGGCCGCCCGCCGAGCATGCGTGGTATCCCGGAATCTTCGTGACCGTGCCCGGCTCTCAGGGAAGAGAATCCGATGACAGCAACCCAGAAGTCCGGCGAGTACCAGGTGATCGATCCGCATCTCATCGCCGATCCCTACGGCGGATTCGGTCGGATCCGGGAGACCACCCCCATCGCCCGGGGCCGGCTGTGGAACGACGAGCCGGTGTGGCTCGTCACCCGTTACGAAGACGTCGCCGCTGTGCTGACGGACCCGCGTTTCGCCAACAACTCCCGTTCCATCCCAGGGAACGACACCGACTACCAGGTCACGCAGCTGACGCGGCTGGGGATTCCGAAGGACCTGATCCCCTACCGGACCGAGATGATGATGCATCTCGACGCGCCGGACCACACCCGGCTGCGGAAGCTGGTGGCGCGGACGTTCTCCATGCAGCGGATCTCCCGCCTGCACCCGCGCATGACGGCGGTCACCGAGGAGCTGGTCGACGCGCTGCCCCAGCACATCGCCGACGACGGGACCGTGGACCTGATCGAGCACCTCGCCCTGCCGCTGCCGCTGACGATCATCTGCGAGCTGATCGGTATCCCGCAGCAGGACAAGGACCTGTGGTACGTGTCGAGCGACATGGACAACGCGTTCCGGCTGCCCCGGATGCTGCAGGTGACCAGCGAGTACGTGAAGGAGATGATCCAGAAGCGCCGGGTCGAGCCGGCGGACGACCTCCTCACCGCGCTCATCCAGACGCACGACGACGAGGGCCACCAGCTGACGGAGACCGAGCTCATCTCCATGGTGTTCCTGCTGGTCTACGCCGGGCACGAGGCGACGTCGTTCTTCGCCGGCAACTGCGTGCACGCCCTGCTGACCCATCCCGAGCAGCTCGCTCTCCTCCTGGACGACATGGAGCTGATGCCGGGCGCCATCCAGGAGCTGCTGCGCTATGGCACGCCGGCGTTCTTCGCGCAGCAGCGGTACGCCACGGCGGACGTGACGATCAACGACACGCGGATCCGGCAGGGCGACCTGGTCCTGCCGATCCTGGGGGTGGCCAACCGGGACCCGCGCAAGTTCCAGGACCCCGACCGGATGGACCTCAGGCGGCAGCCGGACAACAACCGGGGCATCCAGCACGCGGCGTTCTCGCTGGGGCCGCACTACTGCCTGGGTGCGGTGCTGGCGACGCAGGAGATCGACGTGCTGCTGCGGACGCTCTTCCGCCGCTATCCGGAGCTGTCCCTCGGCGTGCCGGTGGAGGAGACCGCCTGGCGGCGGGTCCCGGGCATCCGGCGTCTTGACCGCCTGCCGCTCCGCCTCGGGACTCCCGCGGCCTGAAACGGCTCCGGCTCCTGCTGGACAGCAGGAGCCGGACCGCGAACGCTCTCCTGCCTATCCCTCGTCGATCTCCTCGTCGATGCTGATGGCGCGGACCGGGCAGTTCGCCACCGCCCGCCTGACCAGCTCGTGGAGTTCCGCCTGCGGTTCGGCGTCGGTGACCTCGACCGTGCCGTCCTTCTCGTTCTGGGTGAAGACCTCCGGTGCCAGGAGGGCGCACATGCCCGTGCTGACGCAGGTGTCCGTGTCGCGGATGATCCGCATGCTCACCGCTCCTTCTTCCTTCTGCTCTGTGCGTCCGTCAGCCTCTCGATCTCGGCCACCGCGTCGTTGGGAGTGGGCTGGGCCAGCATCTCCTCGCGGAGCCGCCCGGCGCCCGACCGGAACGCGGGGTCGTCCAGGAGCCGGACCAGCCGGTCCCTGAGGGTCTCGCCCGTCATCTCCTCGGGGGCCAGCCACAGCCCGGCCTGGGCCTTCTCCAGCAGGCCGCCCCGCAGATCGGCGTCCGGGGCGGCGCGGCTGACCATGAGTTGCGGGACGCCGTGGCTCGCGGAGACGGAGAAGCCGGGAATGCCTCCGTGGTGGATGACGGCGGAGCAGGAGGGGACGATGGCGTGCAGGGGCACGAAGGGGACGATCCTGGTGTTCCCCGGGATGCTGCGGAGCCTCTTCTCAATGCGCTCGGGGAGGGTCAGCACGAGCTCGATGTCGAGGTCGGCCATCGAGTCCAGCATGTCCTGGAGGCGATTGGTGGAAATGAGCTGGTCGCCCATCACGCTCCACATGCTGACGCCGAAGGTGGCGAGGACGCGCGGTTTCTCCGGTTCGGCGCGGCACCATTCGGGCACGGTCGCCTGGCCGTTGTAGGGGATGTAGCGCACGGGGACGTGCGGCACCGCGGATTCCAGTTGCAGGGAGGGGACCATCTGGTCGATCACGAACTGCCCGGTGAACATCTCCTCGGAGAAGGCGAAGCCGTACTTCTCGCCCCATCCGTTCACCCATTCCGCCACCGGGTCCTCGCGGTCCTGGGGTGCCTGCCGCGCCAGGGCTGCGAGGAAGTGGCCGCGCAGCCGGACGTCGACCTCGATGATGAGGGACATGCGGGCCTGGGCCGCGCCCACCGCGGCCGCGACGACGGGGCCGGCGTTGCTGAGCCACTCCCAGACCACCAGGTCGGGCTTCCACCAGCGGCCGTAGGCCACCAGATCCTCGATCATCGAGTCGTTCTGCACCTTGAGGATCTCCGCGAGGCCGGAGTGGTACCGCTTCAGCTTCTCCAAGGTCAGCATCTCCGGCCGGTCCTCGGCCATGCCGATGTCGGGGATCTGGAAGCCGGTCCTGTTGGCCGTCTCGGAGAACCGGTTGACCTTCTCCCGCAGGGGTTCGTCCGATCCGGCCGCGACCGCCGTCAGCCCTGCTCCGGTGATGACGTCGGTGAGCTCGGGCCCACTGGCGACGTGCACCTCGTGGCCGGCCGTCCGCAGTGCCCAGGCCACGGGCACGATGTGGTGGAAATGGGTTCGCGCCGGGTACGTGACGAATAGCACACGCATGGTGTCATCTCCTCTCCGGCTCTCAACTCTATGGACACCCCTAAAGCGAGTGTTGCGCTGTCAGTACGCCTTTAGCGCTGCTGGCTAGGCTTCGCGTGACAGCACGTGACCGTCGTCGATGGAGAAGGAGGGCGGGATGGCGAAGGCATTTCAGGCCAGCCGGCAGTGGGACCGTATCAGCGAGCTCTGGGTCACCGAGAATTCGGCGGCCGATCTCCGTGGCTTCAAGTCGGATCGGAGGAATTTCAATCTCGCCCTCTGGGACCCGACGACCAACGGGATCAGGTATCTGAGGGCACTCGTCTACGAGTTGGCGACGCGTCTCGGCGACGACGACTGGGCGAGGATCGAGAGGATAGAGAACCGCGAGGTCGGTGATCCGGTCTCGATTCGTTACGAGGGCCACGACATCTGCCTCGACTATCTCCAGGCGGCTCTCGAACTCGGCTTCATCGAGAAGGAGATGGATCTCCACGGCGCCCACGTCCTGGAGATCGGCGCGGGATACGGCCGCACGGTCCACGCGATGCTGTCCAACTACGACCTCGCGTCCTACACCATCATCGACCTGAAGAACACCCTTTCGCTGAGCACGGCGTACCTGCGCGCGGTGCTGGACGAAAAGCAGTTCGCGAAGATGAAGTTCGTGCAGGTGGAGGACATCGAGACGGCGCTGGGGTCCGACCGGTACGACCTGTCCGTCAACGTGCACTCGTTCACGGAGATGGCCCCCGACACCGTCTCGGCATACCTGCGCCTGATCGACGAGCGGTGCACGGGGTTCTTCGTGAAGAACCCCGTCGGCAAGTACATCGACAAGAGCATGGACGGCCACGGGAAGGGTGAGGAGGCCGTGAAGCTGGCCCTGGCGAACGGGCCGCTGCGGCAGATCGTCGACATCCACGACACCGAGTCCGTCGCGGCGTCGGTGCCACTCTTCATCGACGCCTACCGGCCCGGCGAGAACTGGACGGTCGCGGCCGACACGCGGGGCATCCCATGGAGCTATTTCTGGCAGGCCCTCTACCGGAAGAACGCCGGCGACCACGCGTAGGCCCTGTCCTGGAGGAACCCATGGCCGCCACCCCGCCGCACCCGACCGACCGCCCCGATGAGCTGGCCAGCACGCCAGTCCTCGTCCTGGGTGGCCGGGGGTACCTGGGACGGCACGTCTGCTCCGCGTTCGCCGCCGCGGGCGCGCGGGTGGTGCGCGTCTCGCGCGGCGCGGGCGGCGACCGGGACGAGGACGGCTGCCGGACGGTACGCCTGGACCTGGCCGCGGCCGGCCCGGCGGAGCTGGCTTGGCTGTGCGCCGGCACCGGGGCGCGCGTGGTGGTGAACGCCTCGGGGGCGGTCTGAGGCGGCGACGAGCGGGAGATGACGGAGCTGAACTCCACGCTCGTGAGCCGGCTGGCACGGGCCGTCGCCGAGCAGCCGGGGCGCCCGCGGCTGATCCACCTGGGCAGCGCCTACGAGTACGGCCCGGCCCCGCCGGGAACGTCGATCGGCGAGGACTGGCCGCTGCGGCCGGCCTCCGTGTACGGCCGCACGAAGCTGCTGGGCTCGCAGGCCGTCCTGCGGGCCGCCGCCGAGCTGGGGCTTGACGCGGTGGTGCTGCGGGTCTCGCCTGCGGTCCCGGCGCGCCCGGCAACAGCCTCCCCGGGGTCGTCGCCTCCCACCTGGCGGCCGGCCGCGAGGAGCTGCGGCTCGCGCCGCTGCGCAGCCACCGCGACCTGGTCGACGTGCGGGACGTGGCGGACGCCGTCCTCGCGGCGGCCGTGGCACCGGCCGGCGCCTCGGGCGCGGTGCTCAACATCGGCGGCGGCACGGCGGTGCCGGTGCGCGAGCTGGTCGACACGATGATCTCCCTCAGCGGCCTGCCGATGCGTGTCGTGGAGGACCCGGCCCTGGGCCTGACCCGATCGGACGCCGCGTGGCAGCTGCTGGACATCTCACGGGCGCGGCCCCAGCTGGGCTGGGAGCCGCGCCGGACCCTGCGCGAGTCGCTGCGCGATCTGCTCACGGACGCAGGCGTGGTGCCGCCTCCCGTGGCGCGGGCCGCGACGGCCAGCGTGCCCCTGAACAGCCATGGGAAGGACAGCAGATGAGTGACCGGGCCGCGCACATCCTCGACGAGGTGCGCAAGTATCACCACGACAGCCAGGAGGGGCGGGGCTTCGTTCCCGGGGTCACGGAGATCTGGCCCTCGGGGGCGGTCCTCGACGAGGACGACCGGGCGGCGCTGGTCGAGGCCGCGCTGGAGATGCGGATCGCGGCCGGCCGCAGCTCCCGGAAGTTCGAGTCGGCGTTCGCCCGCCGGCTCAAGCGGCGCAAGGCGCACCTGACGAACTCGGGCTCCTCGGCGAACCTGCTGGCGGTCTCCGCGCTGACCTCGCACGTGCTGGAGGACATGCGCCTGCGCCCGGGCGACGAGGTGATCACCGTCGCCGCCGGCTTTCCCACCACCGTCAACCCCATCCTGCAGAACGGCCTCACGCCCGTCTTCGTCGACGTGGAGCTGGGCACGTACAACGCCACGGCCGCCCGCGTGGCGGAGGCGATCGGGCCGCGCACCCGGGCCATCATCATCGCGCACGCGCTGGGCAACCCCTTCCAGGTCGCCGAGATCGCGCAGCTCGCCACCGACCACGGGCTGTTCCTCATCGAGGACAACTGCGACGCGGTCGGCTCGACCTACGACGGCAGGCTGACGGGCACCTTCGGCGACATGACCACGGTGAGCTTCTATCCCGCCCACCACCTCACCATGGGCGAGGGCGGCTGCGTGCTGACCTCGAACCTGACGTTCGCCCGCATCGTGGAGTCGCTGCGCGACTGGGGCCGGGACTGCTGGTGCGAGCCGGGCGAGAACAACAAGTGCCTCAAGCGCTTCGACTACCAGATGGGCACCCTGCCGGCCGGGTACGACCACAAGTACATCTTCTCCCACGTCGGGTACAACCTGAAGTCGACCGACATCCAGGCGGCTCTCGGCCTCACCCAGCTCGCCAAGCTCGACGCCTTCTGCGCCGCCCGCCGGGCCAACTGGCGCCGCCTGCGGGACGGTCTGGACGGCATCCCCCACCTGATCCTGCCGGAGGCCACCGAGCGCAGCGACCCCAGCTGGTTCGGCTTCGCGATCACCGTCGCGCCGGACGCGCCGTTCTCCCGCGCCGAGTTCGTCGACTTCCTGGAGGGGCGCAAGATCGGCACACGCCGCCTGTTCGCCGGCAACCTCACCCGCCACCCCGCGTACCTCGATCAGCCGCACCGCGTCGTCGGCGACCTGACCAACAGCGACATCATCACCGAGCAGACGTTCTGGATCGGCGTCTACCCCGCCATCACCGAGGACATGATCGACTACGTCATCGCGTCGATCACCGGGTTCGTCGGGAGCCACCGATGAGTGACACGATCTCGGTGCGGCCGCGTACGACGCCGCGCGAGGACGCCGCGCTCGCCGGCCGGATCGCCCGGTCCGCGGCGGCGCTCCAGGGCCAGGTCCGCGACGCCGACGACGTGCTGGCCTGGCTGGAGCGCCGGGAGCGGGAGATCCACTTCGCGGTGGACCGCATCAAGCTGGACGAGCTGGACGGCTGGTCCTTCCAGGAGGACACCGGGAACCTGGCGCACCGCAGCGGCCGGTTCTTCACGGTGGAGGGGCTGCGGGTCGCCGTCGAGCACGAGGACGGCGCACACGTGCCGGTCGACGCCTGGCAGCAGCCCGTCATCTGCCAGCTGGAGGTGGGCATCCTCGGCATCCTGGCCCGGGAGATCGACGGGGTGCTGCACTTCCTGATGCAGGCGAAGATGGAGCCGGGCAACTCCAACCTGCTCCAGCTGTCCCCGACCGTGCAGGCCACCCGCAGCAACTACACGAAGGTGCACCAGGGTTCCGCCGTCCGGTACCTGGAGTACTTCCGGGACCTGTCGGGCGCGCGCGTGCTGTCGGACGTGCTCCAGTCCGAGCACGGCTCGTGGTTCTTCCGCAAGCGCAACCGGAACATGATCGTCGAGGTGGACGGCCCGGTCGAGGAGCACGCGGACTTCCGCTGGCTGACGCTGGGTCAGATAGCGCGGCTGCTGCACCGGGACAACGTCGTGAACATGGACGCCCGGTCGGTGCTGGCGGGTCTGCCGGGCGGGCCGGCGCCGCGCGCCCTGTTCTCCGACGCCGAGGTGCTGTCGTGGCTGGCCGACGCCCGCTCGCAGAGCCCGGTGCACGCCGACCGCGTCCCCCTGGCCTCGGTGCCCGGCTGGGTCCGTGACGCGGCGGAGGGGACCGTACGCCACGAGGAGGGCCGGTACTTCCGCGTCGTCGGCGTGTCGGTGGAGGCCGGCAGCCGCGAGGTCTCCCACTGGACGCAGCCGATCCTTGAGCCGTGTGGCCAGGGCCTGGCGGCCTTCCTCACCCGCGAGATCGACGGCGTGACGCACGTGCTGGCCAGCGCGAAGGCGGAGGGCGGCTTCCGCGAGGCGGAGCTGGGCCCGACCGTGCAGGTCACCCTCGGCAACTACGCCCACCTGCCGGCCGACCGGCAGCCGCCCTTCCTCGACCTGGTCCGCGACCCGGACCCGGCGCGGGTGCGCTACAGCGCGCTCCACGACGAGGAGGGCGGGCGGTTCCTCAACGCGGTCAGCCGCTACCTGCTGGTGGAGGCGGACGAGAGCCAGGCGCCGCTGGCGCCGCCGCCCGGGTTCCGCTGGGTCTCGCACGCCCAGCTCGCCGCGCTCGCCCTGCACAGCCACTACGTGACGGTGCAGGCGCGCACCCTGCTGACCTGCCTGAACGCCGCCTCGGCCGGGTCCGGGTGGGCCGGGGCGCCGCTCACACCGTGACGCGCACGGCCCGGCTCTCGACCTCGCCGACGAGCCGGGCCTGGCGCAGGGTCGCCTCCGCCTCCGCCTCCGCCTGGGCCGGGGTCCCGGTGCGCACGGCGTGGACGAAGTGGCGCACCACGTTGGCGTACTGGTCGTCGGCGGGCAGCACGACCTCCTCGCGGCCGTCCTGCCGCTCGATCCGCACCACCGGCGGGAAGTCCGGCGGCGGGGTGAAGACGCGGTCGAGCTGGAGCCGGCCGGCGCTGCCGGCGAACTCGCAGCTGGTGCGGTAGGAGTGCTCCATGCCGAACGCCAGGTCGGCGGTCACCCCGGCCGGGGTGCGGGCCAGGACGCGGCCGGCGACGACGACGCCGGTGGCGGCCTGGGAGCGCAGCACGGCGCCGACGACCTCCACCTCGGGCCCGAGGTAGTGCAGGGCGGCGCGGATCGGGTAGACGCCCATGTCGAGCAGGGCGCCGCCGCCGACCCGGGGCTGGTAGCGGATGTCGTCCTCGGGCCGGGGCGGGATGGTGAAGGCGACGGCGACGTCGCGTACCTCGCCGATGGCGCCGTCGGCCAGAAACTTGCGCACGGCGGCGTGCTGGGCGTGGTGGGGGAAGACGAGGTTCTCCAGCAGCACCAGGCCGCGGTCGGCGGCCAGCCGCAGCAGGCGTTCGGTGCCGGCGGCATCGGCCGTGAGCGGCTTCTCCGCCAGGACGTGCTTGCCGGCGCGCAGCGCCCGCTCGATCCACTCGGCGTGCAGCATCGGCGGCCGCGGGAGGTAGACGGCGTCGATGTCGGGGGCGGCGAGCAGTGCGTCGTAGCCGTGGACGGCGGCGCAGCCGAAGGCGTCGGCGAACCGGGCGGCCTTCGCCTCGGAGCGGCTGGCGACGGCGGCCAGGCGCAGCCCGGGATCGGCGGCGATGACGGGCAGCATGCGGCGCCGGGCGAAGTCGGCGCAGCCCAGTACGCCGATCCGCAGGGGCGGTGCCGGGGCGTGCACGGTGTCTCCTGTCGTCGGCGGCGGGATGTTCAGTGGGACGCCGGCTGCGCGGCGCGCTTGAGCGGCTCCCACCAGGAGCGGTTCTGCCGGTACCAGGAGACCGTCGCGGCCAGTCCCTCGCGGAAGTCGTGCCGGGGCCGGTAGCCCAGCTCCTGGCGGGCCTTGTCGTCGGCGACGGCGTAGCGCCGGTCGTGCCCCTTGCGGTCGGCGACGTAGCGCACGCGGCTCCAGTCGGCGCCGCAGGCCCGCAGCAGGTGGCCGGTCAGCTCCTGGTTGGTCAGCGCCGTGCCGCCGCCGATGTTGTAGACCGCGCCGGGGGTGCCCTGGGTGCGGACCAGGTCCACGCCGAGGCAGTGGTCCTCCACGTGCAGCCAGTCGCGCACGTTCAGCCCGTCCCCGTACAGCGGCACGTCCTGGCCGTCGAGCAGGTTGGTGATGAACAGCGGGATGACCTTCTCGGGAAACTGGTGCGGTCCGTAGTTGTTGCTGCAGCGGGTGACGCGGACGTCCAGGCCGTGGGTGCGGTGGTAGGACAGGGCGACCAGGTCGGAGGCGGCCTTGGAGGCGGCGTAGGGCGAGTTGGGCTCCAGCGGGGCGGTCTCGGGGCTGGTACCGGTCTCGACCGAGCCGTAGACCTCATCGGTCGACACGTGCACGAAGCGCTCCACGCCGTGCCGCAGCGCCGCCTGCAGGAGGGTGTGGGTGCCCTCGACGTTGGTGCGGACGAACGCGTCGGCGTCGGTGATGGAGCGGTCCACGTGGGACTCGGCGGCGAAGTGGACGACCTGCCCGGCCTGCGCCATGAGGGAGCCGACCAGTTCGGCGTCGCAGATGTCGCCGCGGACGAACGTCAGCCGGGGGTCGGTGAGGTCGAGGTTGCTGAGGGTGCCGGCGTAGGTGAGTTTGTCCAGCACGGTGACGCGGGTGACGTCGCCCCGGGTGTCGCCGGAGCCGGCGAGGAACCCGCGCACGTAGGCGGAGCCGATGAAGCCGGCGGCGCCGGTGACCAGGAGGTTCACATCTCCTCCACGAAGCTCAGGGGCGGCAGGCCCTGGCGGAAGGTGCCGGCCCGGTCCATGACGTACCGGCCGTAGGGCGAGTTGCTCATCTCGGCGCCCAGGGCGTGGCAGGCGTCGGGCCCGATGTAGCCCATGTACATGGCGATCTCCTCGACGCAGCCCAGGCGGGTGCCCTGGCGGTGCTGGAGGTCGCGGACGAAGCGGGCGGCGTCGAGGAGGGATTCGTGGGTGCCGGTGTCCAGCCAGGTGACGCCGCGGCCCAGCCACACCAGGTCCGCCGTGCCGGCGTCGAGGTAGGCGCGCAGCACGTCGGTGATCTCCAGCTCCCCGCGGGCCGAGGGCGCCAGGCTCCGCGCGATGTCACAGGCGCGGGCGTCGAAGAAGTACAGGCCGGGGATGGCCAGGTTCGACGGCGGGTGCTCGGGTTTCTCCTGGATGGACAGCAGCCTGCCGTGCTCGTCGACCTCGGCGACGCCGAACTGCCGGGGGTCGGCGACCTCGTGCCCGAACAGCACGCAGCCGCGCAGCTTGGCGGCGCTGCGGCGCAGCAGCACGGGCAGCTGCGCGCCGTGGAAGAGGTTGTCGCCCAGGATCAGCGCGCACTCCTCGCCACAGATGTGGTCGGCGCCGACCAGGAGGGCGTCGGCGATGCCGCGGGGCTTGTCCTGGGTGGCGTAGTCGATGCGCAGCCCGAGGTGCGCGCCGTCGCCGAACAGCCGGCGGAACACGTGGAGTTCCTCGGCGCGGCAGATGATCAGGATGTCCCGGACGCCGGTGAGCATGAGGACGGACAGCGGGTAGTAGATCATCGGCTTGTCGTAGACGGGGGCGAGTTGCTTGGACCCCGCGAAGGTGAGGGGCTGGAGCCGTGTCCCGTTTCCGCCGGCGAGAATGATGCCCTTCATCTCACCGACTGCCTCCTCGGGTGCCGGCCAGGTGGGCGGAGACCAGCAGATAGCCCTGGGCGGGCAGGGCCTCCATGCTGGCGAGCCCCG
Organism: Streptomyces sp. NPDC000941; assembly: GCF_053599555.1. NCBI lineage: Bacteria > Bacillati > Actinomycetota > Actinomycetes > Kitasatosporales > Streptomycetaceae > Streptomyces > Streptomyces sp. NPDC000941. The sequence continues at coordinate 5,669 of NZ_JBSFMM010000227.1, read as the reverse complement.
TGAGGAACGCGTCGTGCTGCTCGGGCGTCAGGCCGTACTTGTCGGCGGTCAGGGCGGGGTTCTGGCGCAGCGACTCCGACAGCACCCGCCAGCCGCGCGGCCCCCACCGGTGCGGGTCGAGGTGGTCGCCGACGTCGGTCATCCGGTCCAGCTGGAAGCCGCTGTCCCGCAGGATCCCCGGGTAGTCGTCGATCGGCGGCACGTTGACGACCTTGAACAGGTCGTAGTAGCGGTCGAGGACCTCGCGCTGCTCGCCGGTCATGTGCGGGGAGCGCAGCACCGGGTCGGACAGGGCCAGCGAGCCGCCCGGCCGGAGGACGCGCGCGATCTCGCGCAGCACCGTCAGCCGGTCCGGCATGTGCAGCAGGCACTCGATGGCCCACGCGGCGTCGAACGACGCGTCGGGGAACGGCAGTTCCATGGCGTTGGCGCGCTGGAAGCTGACCTGGTCCGACAGGCCCTCGGCGGCGGCCCGCTCGGTGGCGATGTCGACCTGGACGCCGCTGATGGTGACGCCGACGACGGTGACGTTCCTGGCGCGGGCCAGCCGCATCGCCGGGCTGCCGGTGCCGCATCCGATGTCGATCACCCGCTGGCCGGGGCTGGTGTCGAGCCCGTCCATGATCAGGTCGGTCATGCGGTGGGAGGCGTCCTCGATCGTGAGGGCCGGTTCAGGTCCGCCCCAGTACCCCATGTGGAGGCTGCTGCCGAGCACTTCGCCGAGGTTGTCGGCGATGCCGTCGTAGGCGGATGCGATCTCGTCGGGCGTCGCCTTGCCCATTGTCATCGTGTCGACCTCCGTTGGGGGTTGTCAGGCGCTCGCCGCCGGGCCGCCGCCGAGCCGGACGGGAAGCCGGGCGAGCTGCCGCGTGCTGGGGACGGGGTTCCACGTCAGCGCCTCCTCGGGCACGGCGAGCCGCATCCCGGGGTAGCGGCCGAAGAGCGCCGAAAGCGCCACCTCCGCCTCCTGGTTGGCCAGGGTGGCACCCAGGCAGTAGTGCGGGCCGCGCGAGTACGCCACGTGCGCCACGCCCCGGCCGTCGGGGCGCCGGGTGATGTCGAGCCGCTCCGGGTCCGGGAAGCGCCGCGGGTCGTGGTTGGCCGCGCCCAGCACCGGCAGCACGACATCGCCCGCGCCGATGAGGGTGCCGCCGACCTCGACGTCCCTGGTGGCGTACCGCTGCTTGCCGAAGACCACCGGGCTGCACCAGCGCAGCAGCTCCTGGACGGCGCCCGGCAGCAGCTCCGGGTCCTGGCGCAGCAGCGCGAGCTGGCCGGGGTGGGTCAGCAGCGCGAGGACGCTGTTGCCGATGAGGTGGGCGGTCGTCTCGTGCCCGGCGATCATCAGGGTGATCACCATGGTGACCAGCTCGGTCTCCGACAGCCGCCCGCTCTCCTCGTCGTGCACCTGGAGCAGGCCGGTGAGCAGGTCGTCGCCCGGCTCGGCGCGGCGGCGTTCGGCCAGCTCCCGCAGGTACGCGCTGGACTCGGCGAGCATGCCGCCGAGCGCGAAGAGGCTGCTGTAGTCGCTGCTCCACTTCCGCCACATCGCCCGGTCCTCGGCGGGCACGCCGATCAGCTCGCAGATGATCGTGATGGGCAGCGGGTAGGCGAAGTGCTCGATCAGGTCGACGGAGCCGTCGGCGCCGGCGGTGCCCGGCAGCGCGTCGACCAGCTCGCCGGTCAGCTCCCGCACCCGGGGCGCGAGTTCGGCCACGCGCCGCGCGGAGAACGCCCGCGCGACGAGCTTGCGCAGCCGGGTGTGGTGTGGCGGATCGAGCTGCGTGACGGCCCCGGCGAGATAGGGGACCACCGCCTCCGGCAGGCCGAAGCGGATCAGCGACTCGGCGTGGAGGTCGGCCGTCGTGCCCGGCACGGAGCGGGAGTTGTTGACGAAGCCGGGGTCGGTCAGGACCGTCATCACCTCGTCGTGGCGGGTGACGATCCACACGACGCGGCCGTCCGCGCCCCGGCCGCGCACGACGGGGGCCTCCTCCCTGATGCGGGCGAAGCCGCCGTAGGGGTCGGCGGTCAGCGCCGGGTCGCTGATGTCGACCGGGCAGCGGCCCACCGCCCCGGACGCCTCGGCCCGCGCCATTACGCGTCCTCGGGCTTCCTGGCCACCGCGAGGACGTACTCCTGCACGATGGCGCGCCGGGCGATGAGGTTGGCGTACGCGCTCATCTGGCGCCGCTGGAATCGGGAGAGGTGCTGGATGTCGGCGGCGTCGAGGCGCTTGCGCGAGTGCAGCGCCTGCGGGATGAGGACGCGGTCGCTGACGTCCCGCACCTCGACGTCGGTGAAGCCGGTCTCGCGGAGCTTGTCGGCGTAGACGGAGCGCGGGTACCAGTTGCACTCCAGGATGACCCGGCCGCGTCCCCACTTGTCCACGCGGGTGAGCAGGGTCCTGCGGCCCGGCGGCAGGACGCGCGGCACCAGGTCGAAGGTCGCGAGCACGCCGCCCGGCCGCAGCACCCGGAAGGCCTCCTCGAAGAACTTCTTGCGGGTGTCGAAGTGGCAGGCGGACTCCAGGGCGACGACGCGGTCGAAGGAGCCGGGGCCGAAGGGGACGTCCGTCGCCGAGCCGACGCGCAGGTCGACGCTGTCGCTCAGCTTCATCTCCTCGGCGCGCCGCCGCCCCGTCTCGACCTGGCTGCGGGTCACGTTGAGACCCACGATCCTGGCCGGGTTCCTGGTGCGCATCCAGTGGAAGTCCTGCTCGGCGTAGCCGAAGCCGACGTCCAGGACGTCGTCGCCCTCCGCGATGCCGGCGGCCTCGCCGAGCTTCTCGGCCAGCGCCTCGCACGCCTCGTCGTGGTCGGCGCAGCCGGCCTCCCACCAGCCGTAGTTGACGTAGAGGCTGTTGAGGCCAAGAACGTCGCGGTACGCGCTGGTGCCGCTGAGGCGGCGGTCGTTGAGCTCGTAGAAGGAGGCCACGCGGGCGGTGGGCGAAGCGGTCATGTACCGCACGAAGCGGACTGCGGACGCGAACGCGTTCGTCAGCGGGTTGCCGCTCTTGTCAACGACGACTTTCTCGGTGGTTGATGCCATCTTCGGCCTTCCATCGCCGGCCATCCGGAACTCACGGTCTGTGAGAGACGGTCGCCGAGAGGCCTAAAGCACGCCTGTCACTCCCCGCGACCGGCGGCTTCTCCGCCTCCGGCCGTGCCAGCAACTCCCGTCTCTCGCCCAGGAGTTCGCATCCAGTCACCGTCCAGACGACGTCCAGCCGCGCCGCCTAGCGTGTGGTTCCCGATGCACCACACCTTTCACCGGAGGGGGAGAATTCATGAAGGCAACAAGCAGAGGAGCGATCAGGCGGCGGCCGACGGCGGCGGTCGCGGTCCTGGCCGCCACGGCGGCGCTCGCCCTCGCCGCCCCGAGCAGCAGCTCGGCCCAGCAGACCGGCCTGCGCGCGTACGGGATAACCAGCGACGGCACCCGGATGGCCACGTTCACCACCGACCGGCCCCAGACCCTGGACTGGGTCCAGCTCGTCACCGGGCTCAGCGGCGACACCACCCTCATCGCGATCGACGATGGCCGGCGGCGGGTGGTGCTTGTCGAGGACGACTTCTACCTCCAGGGGCGCCGGGTGCTGCATCTGCCAGGGGGCGGTGTCGGCGGCCAGGACCCCCGTGAGGCGGCTGCCCGGGAGCTGGAGGAGGAGACGGGCTTCATCGCCAGTGAACTGCGACCTCTTGGCGTGATCGATCCGTTGCCCGCGACGACGCGCGCGCGAACGCATCTGTTCGTCGCCACCTGTCTACGGAACGGCACCATCCACCGTGACGACACTGAGATCGGCATGACGGTGCACTGGTGGGACGTCGCCGATGCCGTCGAAGCCGTCCGCGAAGGCCGGATCACCGAGGCGGGCAGCGTGACCGCGCTGCTCCTGGCCGGGCTCGGCCCGATTTCCTGAGCTTCGAACCTCAACACCTCCCGACGATCTACGCCGCGCCGAGCCCGGGCCGGGCAAGGTTCACGCCGCAGAAGTCGGCCAGCTCATTCTGCAAGTCGGCGACCGGCCCTGTCGCCGCATCCAGAGCAGCCTTCCCCTCGGAGAACCTCGGCCAGGAGCGCACCGTGTCGCCCGAGACCCACAAGCGGCTCATCTCGCTGCTCGGGTCGCTGGCCTCCGGGTCGAGCGAGAACGTCTCATTGCAGTACGCCGCCCAGTCCGGCCGCAGTTCCACCAGCGCCGTCACGGCGGTCAGCCCCTGCTGGGTGTACCGGGTGACGGGGTGGCTCGGTTCCAGGGCGGCCACCAGGGCCGTGAGCGCGGCGTGAACCTTATCGCTTTCCCTGACTGCCTCACCAACCAAGCAGTCGGGATCTTCACGCCGAATGTTCGCGATACCAGCCAAAAATGGCTGAAGGGTGTCTTTATTGCTGTGCGCGGATGACCTGGGGCTTTGCGGTCACCCAAGTATGGGCATGATCACTGATCGTGGGTCTGCGACTGCTCTACCTGATCTTCTGCCGGCTGCTGGGCTGCTTCCTTTTGCTGGGCCGATCGACCGCCGCGAACAACGCCGAGATCCTTGCTCTCCGCCACGAGGTCGCTGTGCTGCGCCGGCAGATCGACCGACCGCAGCTCACATGGGCTGATCGTGCCGTGCTCTCCGCTCTCGCACGGCATCTGCCATCCGCCTTGCGCCGCCATCGGCTGGTCACCCCGGGCACGCTGCTGAACTGGCACCGCCGTCTGGTGCGCTGGAAGTGGCGCCAGACGGCGGTCGGACCCGGCCGGCCACCGCTGTCGGAAGAGACTGCGGCGCTCATCCAGCGCCTGGCGCGAGAGAACCCGACCTGGGGATACGTCAGAATCCAAGGTGAGCTCCGACGGCTTGGTCAACGGGTGGCCGCCGCTACGATCCGGCGCGTCCTCCGCCGCTCCGGCCTGCCACCCGCACCGCAGCGCGCATCCCAGCAGACCTGGCGCTCCTTCCTCCGCGCCCAGGCCCACACGCTGCTCGCCTGCGACTTCATGCACGTGGAGACCGCCTTCCTCAGACGTCTTTATGTCTTCTTCGTCATGGAGATCGCCACCCGGCGCGTCCATGTCCTGGGCGTCACCGCCCACCCGACCGGCGCATGGGTCACCCAACTCGCCCGCAACCTGCTCATGGACCTCGAAGACAGAGCTGGGTGCTTCCGGTTCCTCATCCGCGACCGGGACAGCAAGTTCACCGCCGCATTCGACGCCGTCTTCGCCGGCAACGGCACAGCTGTCGTCCCGACACCGCCGCAAAGACCACGGTCAAACGCGTTTGCCGAACGATGGATACGCACAGCCCGAGCCGAATGTACCGATCGCCTCCTCATCACCGGCGAACGGCACCTGCGCACGGTCATTACCACGTACGCGGAGCACTACAACGGGGGACGAGCCCACCGCAGCCTCGGCCTACGAGCACCCGACGACGACCCGAACGTCATCCCCCTGTCCCAGGCCGGGGTCAAGCGCCAGCAGGTACTTGGCGGACTGCTCAACGAGTACCACGCCATGCCACCCCGGCCGCCGCATCATCCACAGGAAACGCCCAGCTCAGCAGCCTGATTGGAATAAGAGGGCTTCTCGAAACCGAGTGGAGGGCTGGGGGCTCCGTACGGGTGTGCTGTTCAGGTGATTGTGGCCGCGCGGGGGCATGAAGGCAGGGCCT
>NZ_JBSFMM010000226.1:0-17731 GCF_053599555.1 Streptomyces sp. NPDC000941 | reverse complement strand
GACACGCCGTCGTGTCGGCGTGTCGCTGTCCCATACTCACCGCAAATCAGGCTTCGGGCGCGGATTGAGGCTAACCGCTCCGCCCTAACCGGGCTCGCTCGGCCTTCAACAGCCGCTGGTAGTCCGCGAGGACGCGCAGCATCGCGAACCCGGTCCCCAGCGGGACCGTCCCGATGTCCAACAGCGGCCGCTGCGGCTCCCGAAGGTCCGCACGTATGTCAGGCAGCCACACGCCCAGCGCGGCGAACTCGTCCCGAACGAGCTCGGCGACCCGCTCGCCGGGTGCCTGAGCGTTCACGTCTTGACCCCGGGCGGGAGTCCGAGCTCGAACCACACGGCCTTGCCTGTGCCGTCGAGTTGTTCGTCGACCGTCAGGCCGCATACATCCGAGAGCGCGGTGACCAGGAACAGCCCGCGCCCGTGCGTCTCGTCGTTCGTCGCGCGGCGAGGCGACGGCAACGCGGGGCTGTCGTCGTGCACCGCAACCCGCACGCTGGTGCACTCGATGGTGGCGGCGAGCCGCACGTCTCCCTTGCCGTGCTGATGCGCATTGGTCACCAGCTCGGATGTGCACAGCGCCGCCGCGTCGGCGAGTTGGCCCAGTCCGGAGGCCACGAGCAGGTTGCGTACGAAGTCTCGGCACAGCCTGGGCGCGATGGGGATGCCGGGGGCGGACAAGGTGTAGTGGTGCGGAAGTTGCTCGGTTCCGCCGATGGAATTCCCGGGGCTTGCCGCGCCCGGCTCTGCATGTACTCCCATGAGACGCCTCCGTGGCGTTCCGTCAGGTGGGGACTTGCACGAGGGCACGCGGCCACCAAGGTCGCAATACCCTGTGTGATCAAAGCAACACCTACGGTATGGCACGGCTCAGCTAGATTGCAACCTATTCACCGGGATGGTTGGACCACCTCACCCGCCCGGGGCACACTGTGACCGAACCCCCATGGAGGACCGCCTGTGGCGCTGCGAACCCTCATCACCGAACGGCAACGTCGACTTGGCGCTGAACTCAAGAAGCAGCGACTTCAGACGGAGCTGTCGATCGCCGACGGCGGCAAGCTGATCGACATGGGCGCTCCGCACCTGAGCCACATCGAAGCAGGCCGCACCGCCATCCCAACCGAACGACTACGCGCCCTGCTTGATGCATACGGGTGCAAGAATGCGCCGTATATCGACGAGCTGGTCAGCATGGCCGAGAGCAGTGGCAAAGGCTGGTGGTCGAAGTACCGGCACAACCTGCCTCAGTTCACCCTGGATCTCGCTGAGCTCGAGTCCCGCGCGAGCCACATGCGCAGCCACGAGACGCTGCTCATCCCTGGCTTGCTCCAGACCGAGTCCTACATGCGCGCACTCTTCCGCAGCTCGCTCCCCGACGCGTCCCAGGAGGAGATCGAGACGGCGGTGCGCTTTCGGTTGGCGCGCCAGGACGTTCTCACGTCCGAGTGCGTGACGTTCCACGCGGTAATCCACGAAGCTGCCCTGCGCATCACTGTGGGAGGCTCGCAAGTGATGCGAGGCCAGCTCGCCCACCTCATTCGCGCGGCGGAGCGCCCTGGCACCCGGATCCAGATCCTGCCGTTCGAGTGCGGGGCCCGGGCTTGGTTCGGGACACCGTTCCTGATCCTCGGGCCGGGCGCGCCCGGACTGGAGACCATCGTTCTGGAACACCCGGTGGAATCGCTGCGCCTGGGAGACGACAAATCCATTGCCCACTACGGAAAGACGTTCGATGGTCTGAGCAAGAGCGCACTGCCGGCCGTGGTAACGGATGACTCTCCAAACCGCCACGAGCAGCGCGACTCATGGGGCCTCATCCAGCACATCCTGTACACCTACTAGACGAAGGGCGTCATGTCCGACCTCAACTGGCAGAAGTCATCGTTCAGCGACGGCGCCGGGCCGAACTGCGTGGAGCTCGCCACCACCCACGACCGCATACACATCCGGGAGAGCGACGACCCCGGCACAGCGATCCACACCACCCCCGCCACCCTGCGCCGCTTCATACGGGCCGTGAAGACCGGCGGGCTCGACCACACCACCTGACCCGCCCGGGCAACCGCACGCCCTCCAGGGCGCAACCAGGGAGAGTAGTGGCATATGGACGAATTTCTGGTGGAGCTCTGCCGAAGCGGAAAATTCGGCCCTCTGGTCTTGGGCATGTCCCCACCGGACGTGGTGCAACGGATCGGGGAGCCCAGAAGAATCAAGAACGGGCAAGGCGATGATTGTTTCCAGTGGTACCGCTACTGTCCGGCTGAACTCAGCAAGCGCCGCTACTCTCCGCTCGAACTCACTATGAGGTGTTTCAACAGGGGCGCCAGGACCCGGCGCGGCACTGGACTGGACCTTGCACTCACCCGCATCAGCCTCACATTCACCGGCAACGAACCACTGACCCTGCCTGAGGCGATCACCCGGAGACCCATAACATCTGCCGCATCGCTTCAGCTGGCGGAAGCACACCGTCTCCTCACAGAGCACGGCGTCGAAATGACCCGCGACCACGAACAAGTGCTGAGGCGGCCCCTCGGCGACGCACTCGTCAGGGTGGTCAGCGACGGGGACGGGTTCGTGTCGCAGATGGAGCTCGGCTGGTGGCCCAGGCCCGGCGGCTGGTTCTACTCCGAAGAGAACGAGTCGGGAGTCTGGGTAACCGGCCCCCCTGGGCCGTAGCGCCGGCACGGGAGCCTCAGTCGCCAGGGGGGCCGACCGGATCGGGATCGGCGTCGAGCGCGTCGAGCACCGTCGTGGACTCCTCCGCGGGCGTCGCGGCAGACTCCTCGGCATGGTGCACCTGCGCGTTCTCACGAAAGGCGACTGGCCGTTGTGGCGGGAGGTTCGCCTTGCCGCGCTGGGCGAGGCACCGCAGGCGTTCAAGGCTCGGCTTGCGGACTGGCGCAGCGGCGGAGAGGAGCGGTGGCGTGAGCGCTTGGAGATGCCCGACGCCTACAACATCGTTGCGTTGTCGGGGGGTCGAACGGTCGCGGTGGCCAGCGGGCTTCCTGGGGACAACGGCGTATACGAACTGAGGTCGGTGTGGGTCAGTCCCCAGGCGCGGGGGCGCGGCGTCGGAGGCCGGTTGATAGCGGCAGTCGAAAGGTGGGCCCTGCAGTCGGGTGCTACGACGCTGAAACTCGCGGTGATCCCGGGCAACGAGTCGGCCATCGCGCTGTATCAGCGCAACGGCTTCCTCATTACGGAAGAACTCGGAGACCTGTTGGCCGATGGTGTGACCAGGGAACGGGTGATGGTGAAGGCGCTTCGCTGACGAGACGGCATACGACGTCGGCGGATCGCGGGCCCCTCCACCCCACCCCCTCCCTGAAAACGCTTGACCTGAATCAAGTGTTTGTACGAAGGGTGGGGTGCCCCGCGGCCGTCCGCCCTCAGTCGGCGGCGAACTGGGCGGTGCCCAGCACGGTGAGCAGGGCGAGTTTTTCGTGGCTTTCGGTGCCCGGCGTGGCGGTGAAGATGAGAAGCGACTGGCCCTGGTCCGGTTCGAGCAGGAGTTGGCAGTACAGGTCCAGCCGCCCGACCTCGGGGTGAACGAATCGCTTGGTCTCGCTCCACCGCAAACCCACCTCGTGGCGCTCCCACAGCCGGGCGAACTCATCGCTGGTGCGCCCCAGGATGTCCGCCAAGTCTGCCGCCGGGGAGCCGGGCCCGTCGCGGGTGACGGCCGCGCGTAGCTGCGCGACGTTGATCCGGCTGTTGGCGTCGTGCTCCGCAGGGTGGTAGCGCTCGCGGGCGGCCGGGTCGGTGAACCATCGGTACGTCGCGCTGCGGGCGTTGCCGGTGTACTGGGTCTGCTCGCCGAGCAGCGCCACCGCGGACGGGGTCTGCAAGAGCGTTTCGCCGAGGGGGCCCATGACCTGAGCTGTCGTACCGGCCAAGCCGTCCATGACGCGCATCAGCCCGGGGCTGACGTGCTGGCGCCGCAGCTCACGGCGGGCGGTGCGGTAGCCGGCGAGCAGGAAGAGGTGATCGCGTTCGTCCGGGGTCAACCGCAGACCGCGGGCGATGGCCGCGAGCATCTGCTCCGACGGTTGCGGTCCGTCGCCGCGTTCCAGCCGGGCGAAGTAGTCGGCGGACATGGTGCACAGCTCCGACACCTCCTCGCGGCGCAGGCCCACGGCACGTCGGCGCTGCCCGCGGGGCAACCCGACATCCTCCGGTTGCAGCGCCGCACGCCGGGTGCGCAGGAAGGCGCCCAGGGACGAATGGTCGAACGTATGGCCCATGTGTCCCATCGTCGGCCATCCGGCACGGCTGAACCACGACCTGTCAGTCAGTGGTTGGGCGAGTCCTTCCAGCGTCCGTGCTGCGGCGAGTTCTCTGGTGATGCGATCACAGATCACCGGTCGCCTCGAAACCGCGAACGACGGAGCGACAAGCCATGACCAGTTGGACAGCGAACGACCTCCCGGACCAGACCGGCCGGACGGTGGTGATCACCGGTGCCGGCCGTGGTCTCGGCCTGATCGCGGCGCGCGAGTTCGCTCGGGTCGGGGCCCGCGTCGTGCTGGGGGTACGCGACGAGGGCAAGGCCCGTCAGGCCGTCGCCGGTCTGCCCGGTACTTTCGTCACCCGGCCGCTCGACGTATCGGATCTGACCTCGGTGCGTGCCTTTGCCGACTCCTGGTCCGGCGACATCGACATCCTGATCAACAACGCAGGTGTGATGGACATCCCGGCCGCGCGCACCGCCGACGGCCTCGATCTGCAGACCACCACCAACCACACAGGTCCCTTCCTGCTGACCAACTTGCTGCTCGGGCACATCACCGACCGCGTCGTGCACGTCACCAGCGAGCTGCACAAACAGGGCAGGATCGACCTGGCCGACCTCGACTGGCGTACGCGCAAGCACAACGGGATGCGGGCCTACCAGGCGTCAAAGCTCGCCGCCGTCCTGTTCTCGCTGGAGCTGCAGCGACGACTGACCGCCGCCGGCAGCCCGGTCCGCTCCGTGCTCGCCAGCCCGGGCATCGCCCGTACCGCGCTGGCGGCACACTCCCGGTCGAACGTCATCAACCGGTTCACCTTCCTCACCAACGCCCCGGAGCGCGGAGCGCTGTCCCTGCTCTACGCCGCCACCCAGGACGTCCCGGGCAACTCCTACATCGGGCCGGACGGCCTGGGAGGCTTCCGCGGCTCCCCGGTCCTGCGCCGACAGGGCAAGGCCGGCCTCGATGCGGCCATGGCCGGCCGGCTGTGGGACGCGACCGCCGATATCGTCGGGTCGGTCACCCGATGAACTACCTGAGCTACCTGGACGCCGCCCTCCATCCACCAGGGCGTCGGCCCGATGTTCCGGCTGTGGCACGTGGACGGGCGCGGCGGAGCGCAGCCGCGCGGCGGCTACTGCGGCTTGAAGGACCGGATCTGGTAGCTGCCCTGGAGGTTGCCGCCCGCGCCGGCAGCCGTGGAGCCTACGCGGGAGTGGTAGTTGGTCTGGGTGTAGTACTGCTTCCGCTGCCCCGTTCCGTTCCATACGGAGCGGACGTTCTGGCCGTTCCGGATGAAGGAACAGTCGTCGGCGGTGTTCGCCTTGCTGGGCTGCGACCATTGACATCGGGTGCCGCCGCCGTCCCAGTCGCTGTAAATGCAGAAGTACCCCGGGGAGCAGCTATAGGCCGCCGGGCGCGCCGGGGCCGTGGGGGCCGTGGGGGCGGCGGTCGCGGAGGACGCGGCGCTGAGGGCCGCGAGCAGGGCGGCCGAGGCGATGGCGAATGAGCGAGCACGAAGCATGACAAGGGCTCCTTCCGTACGCGGGTGCCGCGACCGGGCACACCGAGCGCCCGGCGCGGAGCACATGACACTCACCGCAGTGTGCGCGCGTGGCCCAGGAGCATTGCCGGAGTCCTGGTGGAGCACTACTGGAGACCAGAGCCCGGAGCATGGCCCAGCAGCCAGAAGTCAGCGGGCCACATCCATCCGCTGGGTGCCGATGACGGACAGCAGCCGCAGCGCCTCCTCGGATGGCGAGCCGGGGGCGGCGGTGTAGATGACGACCTGCTGGTCCCGGTCGGTGATGTCGAGGACGTCGCAGTTGACGCTGACCGAGCCGACCAGCGGGTGCTGGAAGGTCTTGCACAGCGTGGGCTCGGCGCACACGTCGTGAGAGGCCCACAGCCGGGCGAACTCCTCACTTCCGGCGAGGAGTTCCTCCACCAGCTCGGTCACCTCGGGGTCGTCCGGGTAGCGCGCGGCGGTGGCACGCAGCCGCTGGGCGGAGTTGCGGGCGAACGCGTCCGCGTCGGACACCCCGTACAGCCGCCGCCCCTCCCGGTGCGGCCCGAGGAAGACGCGGCGCACGAAGTTGCGGTCGCGCCGCGGCAGGGCGGAGAAGTCCTCCATGAGGGCGGCGGCCAGCGCGTTCCAGGCGATGACCTCGTACGTCGCGGACATCACGATCGCCGCGGCCTGCGGCAGCCGGTCCAGCAGGTCGACGATGGACTGCCGCACCTCGCGCGAGGGTCCGGGCCGCGGGCCCGGGGGAGCGCCGGCGAGGTAGTGGAGGTGGTCGCGCTCGGCGTCCGTGAGGCGCAGGGCGCGCGACAGCCCGGCCAGCACCTCGCGGGACGGGCGCGGGGCACGCGCCTGCTCCAGCCGGGTGTAGTACTCGGTCGAGATGAACGCCAGCTGCGCCACCTCCTCGCGGCGCAGCCCCGGGGTGCGGCGCCGCGGCCCGGCGGGCAGCCCCACGTCGGCCGGGGTGATCCGCTCACGCCTGCTGCGCAGGAAGTCCGCCAGTTCCCGTCTGTCCACGCCCCCAGTGTGCGCGGGTGTCTCGGCCCCATCCAGGTACCGCCGGTGCCTGGATGGGCGTCGGCCCCGGGCACAGGCTCGAAGCCATGGACAACACACCGAACCCCCACGTCCCCACCTCCGCCGCGCCCCTGGGCCTGCTGTCCGGCAAGGCCGTCCTCGTCACCGGCGCCGGGCGCGGCATCGGCGCCGCCGCGGCGCGACTGTTCGCCCGCGAGGGCGCCCGAGTGCTGCTCGCGGCCCGTACGGAGGCCCAGCTCAAGGCAGTGACCGAGGAGATACGGACGGTGGGAGGCACCGCAGACCATGTGGTGTGCGACCTGGCCGACGCGACCAGCGTCCGGGCCGCCGTCGAGCGGGCCGTGGAACTGTACGGCCGCCTCGACGCCGCCTTCAACAACGGTGCGACAGGCGTGCCGCCGGGCCCGCTCGACCAGGTCGGCGAGGCCGACTTCGACCACGTCTACGCCGTCAACCTCAAGGGCGTCTGGCTGGCCATGGCCGCCGAGGTCACGGCCATCCGCGCCACCGCCGGGACGGGCGCCATCGTCAACACCTCCAGCATCGGCAGCCTGAGGGGCAACCCCCAACTGCCCGCGTACGGCGCGATGAAGCGGGCGGTCAACAGCCTCACCGAGTCGGCCGCCGTCACGTACGGCCCGGAAGGCATCCGCGTCAACGCCATCGCCCCCGGCACCACGCTCACCGAAATGCTCCACGACTGGGAGGCGGCGTCCCCCGGCGTCATCGCTCAGCTCAACTCCGGGACCCCGCTGCGCCGCGCCGCCGAACCGGCCGAAATCGCCGAGGCCGCCGCCTGGCTGCTCAGCGACCGCGCCTCCTACGTGACCGGCGTGGTCCTGCCGGTCGACGGTGGTGCGCTGGCCTAAGTGGCCCGTTCCGGCGGTCCTTCGGGAGTTGATCACGCGACTTGGCCTCTGGGAACCGGGCCGCCGCCGGGGCGACCTCATGAGGCGGTGAGGACGATCTTGCCCGTGATCTCCCGGCGTTCCAGGGCGGCGTGTACGTCGGCGGCCTTTGCGAGCGGGTGGTGTGCGGCGATGCTGGGCTCGATCCCGCCCGTGTGGGCCAGGGCGAGCAGCCGCTCCAGGCCGGCGCGGTACCAGTCGCGGTTCGCGTTCAGCTCCTTGGGAAGCATGCACAAGGCGGTCCGTCGGCCGGGTCGCATGTTCATCAGCCTGACCCGCGCGGCGCCGCGGATGGTGTCGCCGACCATGTGGCCTGGGCGGCCGGTGAAGGCGTAGCTGACCAGCACGCCGCCCGGGGCGAGAATCCGGTGGCTCTTGGCGAGGTTGGCGCCGCCGATGTGGTCGAACACCGCTTGTATTCCGTGGGGTTCACGTTCGCGGATGACGGTCTCGAAGTCCTGGCGCCGGTAGTCGATGTGCTCGACGCCGTACCGGGCCAGACGCTCTGCGCTGCCTGGGGCGGAGGCGGTGCCGTACATCCGCAGCCCGCTGCGGCGACCGAGCTGGCTGAGCGCCTGGCCGACTCCGCCGCCGGCCCCCTGGATCAGGACGGTGCCGCCGCGGGCCACCCGGGCGTGCGTCTCCAGCACGCTCAGCGCCGTGAGGTAGTCCAGCGGCACCGCCGCCGCGAGGTGCGGGTCCAGTCCGTCGGGGAGCGGCACCAGCAGCCAGTCCGGAAGCACGGCGTACTGGGTGTAGGCCCCCATCTTGGGCAGGGCGGCAGCCACCAGCGTGCCTGGTGCCAAGCCCTCGCCGTGGGTGTCGACCACCTCGCCGACCAGTTCGTAGCCCGGGCTGAACGGCACCTTGCGCTGCAGTAGGTACTCGCCGGCCCGGGCCATCAGGTCGGTGAACCCCACGCCTGCGGCGAGCACCTTCACCCGCGTGTGCCCCGGGGGTGGGGCGGCGACACTCGTCTCGACCTCGCGCAGCTCCTCGACGCCGCCGAACCGTTCCACGACGATCCGCCGGCTGGGGATCGCCTCGTATCTCTGGGGTGCCATAGCTCTCGTGTCCTCCGTGTCGGGGCGACGTCGAACAAAGATCGATGTCGTGTCATTAGATTACACGACATCTATTGATCGCACGAGACAGTTGAGGGAAGCGGCTATGTGCGGCAGCCGGACTACGCCACGGGGCGCCCCGCTCGGCGGGCCACAGCATCGCCCGCGCTCTGGCCCTCCACCAGCGAGCGCAAGAACCCCAGCACGCCATCCAGGTCGTACTTCGCACCGGCGGCCTCGATCCCGCGATGCAACTCCGCCTCGGCCCCGGCCACTTCACGCGCGGTCTTGCCGCCCGCCTCCGTCAGCGTGAGCTCCACCTGGCGCCGGTCCTGACTGCCCGGGACCCGTCGCACCAGATCGGCCGCCACCAGCCGGTCGACCAGTCGGCTCGGGTTGCTGCCGCTCTCGCAGACCAGCAGTTCGCCGAGCCCGGACATGGTCAGCGGCTGCCGCTCCGCGAGCAGCCGCAGCACCTCCGCCTGCGCGGGGGTGACCCCTAGCGGGCGCAACGCCCGGGCAAGGCGGAGATTGCCCTCTCGTTGCGCGGCCAGAATCAGGTATCGGACCTCTTCGGCCGGCTCCATGACAGCATCCCCTCGCAGTGCGGAACAGGACGATTACGTTACACGACATCGATTGCCTGAACCCGGCGCCTCCGCTTTCTATGCCGGGCGGACTTCCGGCCCGACCAGGCCGCGCTATCCGGGTGTCCGGCTGAGTACCCGCAATTGATACAGCCCGGGAGCCGGGGACGGCGGCCGGCCACGAATCCGCGGATGTGCGGGCAGATCTGCGCACAATCGATCTCACCCGGGAACCGAAGATCCAGCCGCCGCAGAAGCTCTCGCGCTGGATGCTCATAGAAGCTCTCGCGCCGGATGCTCATCCACGGCAGGGCGGACATCCGTACCGGACTATTGCGTGAGCCCGCGCCGGACGCGATCGATTTCGCGCACCGGACCTTCCAGGACTACGCGCACGGGACCTTCCAGGACCGCGTGCGGCGGACCTTCCAGGACTATCTGAGCCCGAGAGCGGCCGTCGAACGGCATGATTTCGACTTCCTGATCGAACACGACCACGAGGACGACCGGGAAGAGTTGATCAGAATGTCGCCCGGGCGCAGCGCTATACCCGGGATCCGGTCCGCCCGACCGCCTTGGAACGGGCTCGGGGCTTGGCTGGATCGGCCCTATCGTGCTGGAAATGCTGCCCGATCCGACAGTTGTCCCGGACGAGGAAGCGCACCGGCTGCGGGACCGCACTTCCTGCCGTACTTCCTGGGCCATACGCTCCGTGCTCGTCGGGGCCCGGCAGCGTTATGACACCGACCGCTACGCGGACTGCGCGGATGAAATCATCGCCCGTCTCGATGAGCGGGAACTCGACTTTCCGGTGTCGAACCCGCAAGAGCCGCACGACGCCGCCGTGACCGGGGTCCCCGAGGGCGTACAGGTCATCGTGACGCGGCCCTGAGGGGTTCTCGCCCTGAGGGCCGCCCGAAACACGCCAGGGTCCCAGGAGGGCTTCCAGGGGCTTTTACGGCCCCTGCCCGCCCTGCTCGGCAATGGAGCTCGGCAATGGGGCCTTGAAGTGCCCTGCAAGGGCCTCAAGGCCGCCTCCAGAGACCCCTGGAACCCCGCTTGAGCACGAACAAGCAAAAGGGCTGCCCCGGAGACCGTTCACACGGTCCGGGGCAGCCCCTGGGCGCTGTGCGCGACTCCCGGGCGGGAGGTCACGCCTCCTTGCTGAGGTTCGGGCCCGCGCCGCCTGCCGCGGACTCGATCGGCGGGGTGTCCGGCAGGGCCGACTTCTCCTCGCCGCGGAAGGTGAACTTCTTCTCCTCACCCTCACCCTCGGTGCCCACGACCACGATGTGACCGGAGCGCAGCTCGCCGAAGAGGATCTTCTCCGACAGCACGTCCTCGATCTCGCGCTGGATGGTCCGGCGCAGCGGCCGGGCGCCCAGCACGGGGTCGTAGCCCTTCTTGGCCAGCAGCTTCTTGGAGTCGCCACTGAGCTCGATGCCCATGTCGCGGTCCTTGAGCCGCTCGTCCACCTTGTCGATCATGAGGTCGACGATCTGGATGATGTCTTCCTCGCTGAGCTGGTGGAAGACGACCGTGTCGTCGACGCGGTTGAGGAACTCGGGCCGGAAGTGCTGCTTGAGCTCCTCGTTGACCTTCGCCTTCATCCGCTCGTAGCCGGTCTTCACATCGCCCTGGGCGGCGAAGCCCAGGTTGAAGCCCTTGGAGATGTCCCGGGTGCCGAGGTTGGTGGTCATGATGATGACCGTGTTCTTGAAGTCCACGACCCGGCCCTGGGAGTCGGTCAGGCGACCGTCCTCCAGGATCTGCAGCAGCGAGTTGAAGATGTCCGGGTGGGCCTTCTCGACCTCGTCGAAGAGGACCACGGAGAACGGCTTGCGGCGCACCTTCTCGGTGAGCTGGCCGCCCTCCTCGTAGCCCACGTATCCGGGCGGGGAGCCGAAGAGCCGCGAGACGGTGTGCTTCTCGCTGAACTCCGACATGTCGAGCGAGATCATCGCGTCCTCGTCACCGAACAGGAATTCGGCGAGGGTCTTGCTGAGCTCGGTCTTACCGACACCGGACGGGCCCGCGAAGATGAACGATCCACCGGGGCGCTTGGGGTCCTTCAGACCCGCACGCGTGCGCCGGATGGCCTGGGAGAGCGCCTTGATGGCGTCCTTCTGGCCGATGACGCGCTTGTGCAGCTCGTCCTCCATGCGCAGCAGGCGAGAGGACTCCTCCTCGGTGAGCTTGAAGACCGGGATGCCCGTGGCCGTGGCCAGGACCTCGGCGATCAGCTCCTCGTCCACCTCGGCGACGACGTCCATGTCGCCGGCCTTCCACTCCTTCTCGCGCTTCGCCTTGGCGGCCAGGAGCTGCTTCTCCTTGTCGCGCAGGCCCGCGGCCATCTCGAAGTCCTGCGAGTCGATCGCGGACTCCTTCTCCCGGCGCACATCGGCAATCTTCTCGTCGAATTCGCGCAGGTCCGGCGGTGCGGTCATGCGGCGGATACGCATCCGGGAGCCGGCCTCGTCGATCAGGTCGATCGCCTTGTCCGGCAGGAAGCGGTCCGAGATGTAGCGGTCGGCCAGGGTGGCGGCCGCGACCAGGGCGGAGTCCGTGATGGAGACGCGGTGATGCGCCTCGTAACGGTCCCGCAGGCCCTTGAGGATCTCGATGGTGTGCGGCAGCGACGGCTCGGCGACCTGGATGGGCTGGAAGCGCCGCTCCAGGGCCGCGTCCTTCTCCAGGTACTTGCGGTACTCGTCGAGCGTGGTCGCGCCGATGGTCTGCAGCTCGCCGCGGGCCAGCATGGGCTTGAGGATGCTCGCGGCGTCGATCGCGCCCTCGGCGGCACCCGCACCCACCAGGGTGTGGAGCTCGTCGATGAACAGGATGATGTCGCCGCGGGTGCGGATCTCCTTGAGCACCTTCTTCAGGCGCTCCTCGAAGTCACCGCGGTAGCGGGAGCCCGCGACCAGGGCGCCGAGGTCGAGGGTGTAGAGGTGCTTGTCCTTGAGGGTTTCGGGCACCTCGCCCTTGACGATGGCCTGGGCCAGGCCCTCGACGACCGCCGTCTTGCCGACGCCGGGCTCGCCGATGAGGACCGGGTTGTTCTTGGTGCGGCGCGAGAGCACCTGCATGACCCGCTCGATCTCCTTCTCGCGCCCGATGACCGGGTCGAGCTTGGATTCGCGGGCGGCCTGGGTGAGGTTGCGGCCGAACTGGTCCAGGACGAGCGAGGTGGAGGGGGTGCCCTCCGCCGGGCCGCCGGCCGTGGCGGCTTCCTTGCCCTGGTAGCCGGAGAGCAGCTGGATGACCTGCTGCCGGACCCGGTTCAGATCGGCGCCCAGCTTCACCAGGACCTGGGCTGCGACGCCCTCGCCCTCGCGGATCAGGCCGAGCAGGATGTGCTCCGTGCCGATGTAGTTGTGGCCGAGCTGAAGGGCCTCGCGGAGCGAAAGCTCCAGGACCTTCTTCGCACGGGGGGTGAAGGGAATATGACCGGACGGGGCCTGCTGGCCCTGGCCGATGATCTCCTCCACCTGCTGGCGGACCGCCTCGAGCGAAATCCCGAGGCTCTCCAGGGCCTTAGCGGCGACACCCTCACCCTCGTGGATCAGGCCCAGGAGGATGTGCTCGGTGCCGATGTAGTTGTGGTTGAGCATCCGGGCTTCTTCCTGAGCCAGGACGACAACCCGCCGCGCGCGGTCGGTGAACCTCTCGAACATCGTTAATCGCTCCTCAGAGCGGTCAGGCAGTAAGGGGGCGCTCCCCTCTCTGTCCTTCCGCAGCTTAGTCCCGCAAGCGGGGACCGCTCATTCCAACTGCCGACACCCATCCGGATCACCCCGCTCTCGCGAGGAAGGCAGCACGCTGGCTCCCTTTCCCCGAACAGCCGACAACAGCTCCAACCCGATGGTGCGAGACGATGTTCCCGCAGGCCAGGCATCTACGCTCGCCGCCACTACGCCCATGGCGAACGCGATCGCTTCCCGGCCCGCGGACCGCCCCTCCCACTAGGCATGTCTTACCCGCATGGGCTGACACTCCATGCGGCGCGAGCGGGTTCCCTCCGCTACGGGCGAACAACCTTGCGCCCGTTCACCGCTCCTGTAGACCCCTTGGCGGATACGGAACGCATCTCCGTCGCGACACTGCGCAATCGGGGGCGTGCGTCACTGTGCGTGACCTCACGTAACTTTCGAAGAGGGGCGCAGTTGCTCCGGGCATGGCCCTCACGACCCCGGACCTCCCCGTCCCGGACATCCCTGTCGCGGACATCCCTGTCCAGGACATCCGCGCTCTGGAGATCCCGGCCGCGCCCGCCACGCCCGGCGCCCGGGGGGCGTGGGCTCAGTGGTACGAGAGCGGGCTGGGATGGCCGACGACCGGCAGCGATCCCGTCGAACTGCTCACGGGGGTGCGCTTCGACGTGCTGGAGCTGCCGGCCGACGCCGGTGTCGCCTTGCTGCGGCGCGTACCGCGGACCGGTCCGGTCGCGGTGGAGGGCCCCAGAATGCGGCTATTGGTGGCCGCGGGCAGCGCCGACGAGCTGCCGGGGCTGCTCGACTGGCTGGAATGGGGCGAGGTCCCCCTCGATCTGACCGCGATCGGTGCTGGCGGCCGGATCATCGCGCCTTGTCCCCCCTCCCGGCCGTTTGGGACGGCACTCGGGGAGCCGAGCCCGCAGGAGGCCGCCGTATGGCTACGACCTCCCGAGCCGGGGAGTGAGGTGGAGCCGATGCTGCCGGTGGCAGGGTTCGGGGGCGATGGGGACGCCCCCGATCTCGTACGGCTCGTGGGTGCGGCGGCCACTGAGTGCCACCGTGCCCGGTTGTTGCGCGGTCGGCTCTTGCCGGGACAGCGGGGAGCCCGGCGAGCCGGAGAAGCCAGAGAAGGTGACGCGCTCAGGCGTTCGCCTTCTCGTACGCCTCACGCACAGTCGCCGGAACACGCCCGCGGTCGTTGACCTCGTAGCCGTTCTCCTTGGCCCAGGCGCGAATCTTCGCGGTGTCCTGGCTGCCACCGGTCGTCGCACGCGCCGCCGCCTTGCCGCGAGCAGCGGCCGCCCGGCCACCGGTGCGACGACCACCCTTGGTGAAGGGCTCCAGGGCGTCACGGAGCTTGTCCGCGTTGTCCGTGGTGAGGTCGATCTCGTAGCTCTTGCCGTCCAGTGCGAACGTCACAGTCTCGTCCGCCTCGCCGCCGTCGATGTCGTCGACAAGAAGGACCTGAACCTTCTGTGCCATGGGGTTCCTTTCCGAGAAACCGGGGAGCTCGGGCCGCAGCGTTAGGCGCTGATGTCCCCACCCCCCAGGTAATTACACTACGGGAGAATAGGAAACCGCTTTTCCGGGAAAAACACAAACCCCCGGGGAAGGTTCGATCGACGGACCGCACGGGAACCATCTGTTCCGGAGCTATGTGATAGGGGAGCGATTCGGACATAGGGACCGCGATCACAGTTGCAGAAGCATCCGGCTGTTGCCAAGGGTGTTCGGCTTCACCCGTTCGAGACCAAGGAACTCCGCGACGCCCTCGTCATAGGAACGCAGCAGCTCGCTGTAGACATCACCGTCGACCGGCGTCTCGCCGATCTCCACGAAGCCGTGCCTGGTGAAGAAGTCGACTTCGAAGGTGAGGCAGAAAATGCGCCGCACGCCGAGCCAGCGCGCCGTTTGCAACAGCTTGTCGAGCACCAGGTGGCCTACACCACTGCCCTTCACGGCGGGATCCACGGCGAGAGTGCGAACCTCCGCGAGGTCTTCCCACATGACATGCAGTGCCCCGCAGCCAATGACCTCCGCGTCGCCGTCCCGCTCCGCCACCCAGAACTCCTGGATGTCCTCGTAAAGCGTCACCGTCGCTTTGTCGAGGAGGATGCGATCGGTCACGTAGCTGTCGATGAGGCGGCGTACGGCCGGCACATCAGAGGTCCGGGCACGCCTGACGGTGACTGCTTTAGATTGAGCCAAGGACATGCTCGGACGCTATCGCCGGTGTCATCGCCGCGACCCACCGGGGCCCTCACCGGGCTCTTCGAGTTGAACGACGCGCATCGCATCTCGCAGCGCATCTCGCTGCTCTTCGGACATCATCCCGAAGAACGCGACGAGTGCGGCGGCCGGGTTGTCACTCGCGGACCATGCCTCGTTCATCAGTGCGGCCGAGTAGGCGGCACGGGTGGAGACCGCGGCATATCGATAGGCGCGCCCTTGCACCTCACGGCGCAGCCAGCCCTTCTGATGGAGGTTGTCCATTACGGTCATGACCGTCGTGTAGGCGATCGAGCGTTCCTGTTGAAGGTCTTCCAGGACTTCCCGGACCGTGACGGGGCGGTTCCACTTCCACACCCGCGTCATGACCGCGTCTTCGAGATCTCCCAATGGCCGAGGCACACGTGAATAATAGTGGGAGATGTCTCGAATGTCGGGTTCATGCGCGCGAAAAAGGGCGCACATCCCGAGACGATGTCATCCCGGGACGTGCGACCCCAGACACCCAGAGGCTTCGGGCGGATCAGGAAGCGCTGGACCGCGCCTGCTGCTCGGCCTCGGCGCGGGCGATCGCCGCGTCCACCGCGGCGTCTTCCTTGGCCTTGTTGGCACCGCCCTGGCTCTTCACGATCGTCACAATCAGCGCGGTGAAGGCCACGGCCATCACCACGGGCGGGACCAGCGCGGAGATGTAATCCATGGCTGTCGCTCCTTCTGGCTCGACGAGCTGACTCGAGCCGACTCGAGACCTCCAGATTACAAAGTGCCCCGGCCCCGGCTCAGGCCGGGACCCGCCCGAGCCGGGAGTCGCCTTCCGACGGCTGGGCCGGGCGGCGGCGCTTGGGCGGGAAGACCTCCGCCGGGGTGGGCACCGGCCGGGCCGGGCGCGGCGCCCTGTGGCCCGGCTCGGCGCGACCCGGTTCACCACGCTTGGGTTCGGCGCGTGTCGGTTCGGCGCGTGTTGGCTCGGCGCGCTTGGGTTCGGCTTTCTTGGGTTCGCCTTTGCTGGGTTCGGCTTTCTTGGGTTCGCTCTGTTTGGGCTCGCCCTTTGCCGGTTCGCTTTGCTTCGGCTCGCCCTGCTTGGGCTTCTCGCGCTCGGGGTCGGACTGCTTGGGGTCGGCTTGTTTCGACTCCTCGCGCTTCGGCTCCTCGCGCTTCTGGTCGACCAGCTCCGGATCTGCCGGCTTGGGGGCGGCGCGCTCGGGCCCGGCTTGTTTCGGCTCACCCTGTGCCGGCTCGCTGTGCCCGGGCTCCTCGTGGCCGGGCTCCTCGTGGCCGCCGCGGTCGGGGGCGGACAGCTTCCTGCGCGGCTCCCGGCCGGGTTCGCCATTCTTCTGCGCCACCCGGGCGCCGCCCGCGGGGGCCCCGCCGGGCAGCACCCTCAGCCGGACCGCCGGGGACCGGCCCTCGCGGGCCCGTAGGGCCCCCGCCGCGCGCTCCGCGAGCCGGGCCCGCACGCCGCGCTCGGCAAGCCGCTCACAGTGGCGCAGCAGGGCGCGGCGGCGCTCGGCCTCGCCGGTCCCGGCGGCGGACCGGCACAGCTGGCGCAGCGCCGCCAAGTCCTCCGGAAGCGGCTCGTAGCCGGCCGCCAGGACGCCTTCGAGCTGGTCGAGATAGCCGACGGCGGCGCCGGGGAGGGCGGCGCGGTAGCGGGCGAGCTCGTCGAGCAGAAAGGCTCGCAGCCGCCCGCCCTCGCGGACCGCTTCGTCCACGGCCTCGGCGAGGCGGAGGCAGTCCTGGACCTCCTCCGTCCGGTCCGGGCCCCCGTGGCCGGGGGAGAGTGTGACGGGATGGGGCTGGAGGGCGATGGCGAGGGCGCGTCGGAGCACACGCAGCTCATCCGCACTGAACGCCATTCCGCCGCGGGATCCATATGGCGTGGGCATGGGCCGACTTTAAGTGCTAAGCGGACAAAATTCGCTGAGCGCGGGGCGGTGCGGCGCGTTGCGGAAAGGTGCGATGCGTTACGGAATGGGATGGGCCGCACGGCAGGCGCGGGAGGGTGCCTACGGACCGCCGGAAGGCACCGCGCGCGGCCGCTCCGGCCGGTCCGCCCGGGCCTGCGGCCCGGCAGACGGGCGAGCGGCAGGCACGGCGGGACAGCCCGCGCGGCAGTCCGGCGAACAGCAAGCGCGGCGGGCACGGCAGGCACGCCCCGAGGGCGGCAGGCGCGGGCGAACGGCGGCTCAGCGGACGGCAGCCGCGTACCAACAGCCCGAGGGCGGCGGGCGCGGCCGGTCCGGTCGGCACGGCGGCCCGGCAGACGGGCGAGCAGCAGGCACGGCGGGGACGGCCCGGGGGCGGCGGGCGCGGGCGAACGGCGGGCCGGCGCCGCGTACCAACGGCAGGCGCAGGCGCCGCAACCGGCCCGACAGGCACCGCAGGCACGGGCCGAGGGCGGCCAGCGCGGGCGAACGGCGGGCCGGCGC
>NZ_JBSFMM010000225.1:0-17797 GCF_053599555.1 Streptomyces sp. NPDC000941 | reverse complement strand
GTTTATATGCGTGGGGACTGGTCTTAAGTGTTGTGCTCTGCCGTGCGGGGGGGCGGGGACCCGGCCCCCGCGCCGCTGCCGCGCCGCGTCCCGCCGGTGCTGGTCTCCGACAACGGCCGCCCGGTGCGGGGCGCCCCGGCCGGCGGCCGGCACGCCCGCCCGCAGAGCGGTGCACAGCAGGACCGTACGCAGAGCGGTGCGCAGCCGTCCTGGGCCCAGAGGGAGGGCCGTTCCGACGGCCCGGGCCCGGCCGACGGCCAGGGTGGATCCGCGTCCCGGAACGCGGGCCGAGCCCCCGCCCCCGAGCAGCAGGCGCAGGCGGCCTGGAACGGGGAGCGCACCAGACCGGAGCGGCCGGAACGCCCGGAACGCCCGGTGCCGGCCCAGCGGTCGGCTTCCGGTCTGCCCAAACGGGTGCGGCAGGCCAGCTTGGCACCCCAGTTGAAGAACGACCCCGCTCCGCAGACCGAGGCGGACCGATACCCTGCCGAGACCGACCCCGAGCGCGACGCCGAACAGGCGCGGGCCACCATGGCCTCGCTCCAACGGGGATGGCAGCGCGGCCGGCGCCAGACGGCCACTGGGAACGGCGGGTCGGACACAGCACCTGGATCAACACATGAGGGGGACGGTCGATGACCGCACCGCACGCAGCACGGAACGCCTCGCCGAGAGGTTCTGGCGAGCTGAACTGGCTGCTCGATGAACTGGTCGGGCGCGTCGGCAGCATCCGCAAGGCGCTGGTGCTGTCGGGCGACGGCCTGCCCACCGGCGGATCCCGTGACCTGTCCCGCGAGGACGGCGAGCACCTGGCGGCCGTGGCCTCGGGCTTCCACTCCCTCGCCAAGGGAGTCGGCCGCCACTTCGACGTCGGGCGGGTCCGCCAGACCATCGTCGAGCTCGACGACGCCTTCCTGTTCGTCACCGCGGCCGGCGACGGCAGCTGTCTGGCGGTGCTCGCCGACGCCGACTCGGACGTCGGACAGGTGGCGTACGAAATGACGCTGCTGGTCAAGCGGGTGGGCGTGCATCTGGGCAGCGCGCCTCGAGCCGGCGGGTGACGGGGGAGAGGGGAGATGTCCGCAGACGGTGAAGGCGACGCCCGCTGGTTCGACGACGCGGCGGGACCGGTGGTCCGGCCGTACGCGATGACACGGGGTCGCACCCGCAGCGCCGCCGAGGGAAAACTCGACCTCATCGCGGTGGTCGTCGCCGACAGCGTCAACCACATGCCCGTCGCCGACCAGACGTTGTCCCCGGAGCACATCGACATCGTCGAGCTGAGCCGGGACTCCCCTCAGTCCGTCGCCGAACTGGCAGCCGAACTCGACCTGCCGGTCGGCGTCGTCCGGGTGCTCATCGGGGACCTGTTGCACGCGGCACTCGTCCGAGTGTCTCGGCCCGTACCTCCGGCGGAACTGCCGGACGAGAGGATTCTGCGCGAGGTGATCAATGGTCTACGGGCACTCTGACATGGGCCGCTCTCATGTCGTTGACCCCATCACGCTGAAGATTCTGGTGGCGGGCGGGTTCGGCGCGGGCAAGACGACTCTGGTGGGCGCGGTGAGCGAGATCAAACCGCTGCGCACCGAGGAACTGCTCACCGAGGCGGGTCGGCCGGTCGACGACATCGCGGGGGTGGAGGCCAAGACGACCACCACCGTGGCCATGGACTTCGGGCGCATCACGCTCCGCGAGGACCTGGTGCTCTATCTGTTCGGCACGCCGGGACAGGACCGATTCTGGTTCCTGTGGGACGAGTTGGCGACGGGCGCGCTGGGTGCCGTCGTCCTCGCCGACACCCGGCGGCTGGAGGACTGCTTCGCCGCGGTCGACTACTTCGAGCGGCGCGGCATCGCCTTCACGGTCGCGGTCAACTGCTTCCAGGGCGCCACCCGCTACCCGGAGGACGCGGTGCGCGACGCGCTCGACCTCGACCCGGGCACACCGGTCGTCCTGTGTGACGCCCGGGAGCGGGAGTCCGCCAAAAACGTGCTCATCTCGGTTGTCGAGCACGCGATGATGGCCTCCGCGGCCAGGCGCTAGCGTCTGTCTGTCGTCAAAGGCGCCGCCAGGCCGCGTCGGCGTTACGGCCCGTACCCCGCCGTCCGGGGTGCGGGCCGTGGTGTGTCTCGGGTCTTCTCCGGCCGGGCAGGTCGCCCGCCGGGTAGCTGGAAGGGGAGGGGCTGTGGAGCCGGAACTTGAGCTGGAGCTGGCGGCCGAGGAGCTGACCGCGGTGCTGAACCGGCTGCGCCGGGCCCAGGGGCAGATCGCCGGGGTCGTCCGGATGATCGAGGAAGGCCGGGACTGTGAAGAGGTGATCACCCAGTTGGCGGCCGCGTCCAGGGCGCTGGACCGGGCGGGGTTCGCGATCATCGCCAACGGTCTGCAGCACTGCCTCGCCGAGGAGAACGGCGCCCGGCCGCAGACCCGGGAGCGTACGCGGGCACGGCTGGAGAAGCTGTTCCTGTCACTGGCCTGACCCGCGCGACACGCTCCGACACGCACGCTGCGCCCGGCGGACCCCGATGTCCGATACACGCGGCAGGGCCCAGCGGACCGCCATCACCGAGACATGCCGCCGCGCTCAGCGGACCGCGATCACCGACGACCCGTGCCCGAACAGCCCCTGGTTCGCGGTGATTCCGGCCTGCGCCCCGACCACCTGCCGCTCGCCGGCCCGGCCCCGCAGCTGCCGGGTCAGCTCGCACACCTGGGCGATGGCCTGCGCCGGGACCGCCTCGCCGAAGGACGCGAGGCCACCGCTCGGGTTGACCGGCAGCCGCCCGCCGAGCGCGGTGGCGCCCTCGCGCAGCAGCTTCGCGCCCTCCCCGGCCCCGCACAGCCCCAGGTCCTCGTACCACTCCAGCTCCAGCGAGGTGGACAGGTCGTACACCTCCGCCAGCGACAGATCCTCGGGCCCGAGCCCCGCCTCCTCGTACGCCGCCCGCGCGATGGCGGCGCGGAAGGTGTCGGGCTCCGGGCCCAGGGCGGCCGGGTCCAGGGTGGCCGCCGCCGAGTCGGTCGCGATGTCCGGCAGGTCGAGCGCGGTGCGCGGATAGCGTGGGGTGACGGTGGAGACCGCGCGGATCCGCACCGGCCGCGGGACGCCCTGCCGCCGGGCGAAGTCCATGCTGCTCAGCACGAGTGCCGCCGCCCCGTCGGAGGTCGCGCAGATGTCCAGCAGCCGCAGCGGATCGGCGACGACCGGGGAGGCGGCGACGTCCTCGGCGGTGACGGCCGTGCGGTAGCGGGCGTGGGGGTTGGCGGCTCCCGCGGCCGCGTTCTTCACCTTGACGCGCGCGAAGTCCTCGGGCGTGTCGCCGTATACGGCCATCCGGCGGCGCGCCCAGAGCGCGAAGTACGCGGGGTTGGTCGCGCCCAGCAGCCGGAAGCGCAGCCAGTCGGGGTCGTCGGGCCGGTCGCCGCCGACGGGGGCGAAGAATCCCTTGGGCGCCGCGTCCGCACCGACGACGAGCACGGTGTCCGCCAGCCCGGCCAGGATCTGGGTGCGGGCGGTGTTGATGGCTTGCGCACCGGAGGCGCAGGCGGCGTACACGCTGGTCACGCGCGCCCCTTGCCAGCCGAGCGCCCGCGCGAAGGTCGCGCCCGCCACCTGTCCGGGGTAGCCGGACCGTACGGTGTTCGCGCCGACCACGGACCCGATGGCCGGCCAGTCCAGACCGGCGTCGGCCAGCGCGGCGCGCGCGGCCACCGTGCCGTACTCGACGAAGCCACGGCCCCATTTGCCCCACGGGTGCATCCCCGCGCCCAGCACCGCCACATCGCGGCCGTCGCCGGTCATGTCCGCTCCCCGGTGACGGGAACGACGGGCCGCCAGTTCCAGGTGGTCCAGATCTGCTCGGCGTCCTCGTTCAGCACCCCGGGCACCGCCTCGACCTCCATCCCCACGGCCAGGTCGGCCAGGGTCACCCCGGGCGCGCCCTGCCCGAGCACCACCATCCGCTCGGCCGCCAGCTCCACGGCGATCAGCGTGTACGGCCGCCACTCGGCGTCCGGGTCGCTGACGTACGGCGCGGGCGGCCGGTAGCGCCCGTCGGTGTACGACCAGACGCGGCCGCGCCGGGACAGCGGCACCTCGTCCAGTTCGGTGGACGCGCAGCCGGGGCTGCGGCAGAACGAGTCCTCGCGCGGGAAGAACACCGAGCCGCAGGCCCGGCACCGCGTCCCCAGCAGCCGGAACTCCTCGCCCTCGGTGGTGAACCACCCGGGGACCACCGGGGTACGGGTGCGCGGCACAACGCCTCCCAGACTGCGGAATCGATGAGCTGACGATTAGCTGACGGTACGTCAGAAGTGTGGCACAGCGGCCATGGGGCACGTAACCCCGGTACAGAGGGCGCCTCCCGGCGCAGCTGGGGCGCGTGACCAAGAGCCCGGAGGGCCCTGACGACGCACCATGGAGGGAGCAGGCGTGGCCATGACGGAAGCGGCGGTCCGGCTGGTGGCCGTGGTCAAGGACTTCGGCTCCGTACGGGCGGTCGACGGCGTCGATCTCTCCCTCACGGAAGGCGAGTTCTTCTCCCTCCTCGGCCCCTCCGGCTCCGGCAAGACCACCCTGCTGCGCCTCGTCGCCGGCTTCGAGCGGCCCACCGCGGGCCGCGTCGAGCTGTCCGGCCGCGATGTCACCGCCCTGCCGCCGCACCGCCGCGATGTGCGCACCGTCTTCCAGGACTACGCGCTCTTCCCGCATATGAGCGTCGAGCAGAACGTCGCCTACGCCCTGACGGTGCGCGGCGTACGCAAGGCCGAGCGCATCACCCGCGCCCGCGACGCGCTCGCCACGGTCCGACTCGACGGCTTCGGGCCGCGCCGCCCCGCCGAGCTCTCCGGCGGCCAGCGGCAGCGCGTCGCCCTGGCCCGCGCCCTGGTCGACCGGCCCGCCGTACTGCTGCTCGACGAACCCCTCGGCGCGCTCGACCTCGGTCTGCGGCGGGAGATGCAGACCGAGCTGAAGGGGCTTCAGCGCACCACCGGCATCACCTTCCTCCTGGTCACCCACGACCAGGAGGAGGCGCTCACCATGAGCGACCGCGTCGCGGTGGTCTCGGACGGCCGAATCGAACAGGTCGGCCCGCCCGTGGAGGTGTACGAGCGCCCCGCCACCGCCTTTGTCGCGGGCTTCATGGGCACCACCAACCTGCTGCGCGGCCCGGCGGCCGTCCGCGTGGTGGGCCGCCCCGGCGCGTACAGCATCCGGCCCGAGCGCATCCGCCTGGTCGGCCTCGCCGAGCCGCCCGCCGACGGGGAGCGGACCGTGACCGGGCGCATCGCGGACATCGTGCACGCCGGGGCGCACACCCGCTTCACCGTTGCGCTTCCGGACGGCGACCGGCTGACCGTGATCCGGCAGAACCTGGCCGACCTGCCGCGCACCGTCCGCCCGGACGCCCGGATTCGACTGCTTTGGGACGACAGCGACGCCTTTCCTGTACCGAGCTGACAGCGCGATACTGACGAAATCCCGGACAGCCATGTCATAGGGGAGGACCAAGATGCGGAAGACATCTGCGGGGAGGTCCGCGGCCGCGGTGTGCGCCCTGCTGCTGGCCGTCGCGGCCTGCGGTTCGGACGACGGCGGCGAGCGGGCGAAGGCCCCGGAAAAGCTCGGCAAGGGCGAGGGCAAGGTCAACATCATCGCCTGGGCGGGCTATGCGGAAGACGGCTCCAACGACCCGAAGGCCGACTGGGTCCATCCCTTCGAGAAGAAGACCGGCTGCCAGGTCAACACCAAAGTCGCCGGGACCTCCGACGAGATGGTCTCGCTCATGAAGACCGGGCAGTACGACACCGTCTCCGCCTCCGGCGACGCGACCCTGCGCCTCATCGCCTCCGGCGACGCCGCCCCCGTCAACACCAAGCTGGTGCCCAACTACAAGGACATCTTCCAGGGCCTCAAGATGCGCCCGTTCAACTCCAAGAACGGCCAGATGTACGGCATTCCGCACGGCCGCGGCGCCAACCTCCTCATGTACCGCACCGACAAGGTCGAGCCCGCCCCCGACTCCTGGCGCGCCGTCTTCGACGACGCCGACGCCTACCGCGGGCACGTCACCGCGTACGACTCGCCCATCTACATCGCCGACGCCGCGCTGTACCTGATGAAGACCAAGCCGTCCCTGGGCATCAAGGACCCGTACGCCCTGGACCGCACCCAGCTCGACGCCGCCGTCGCGCTGCTCAAGAAGCAGCACAAGGCGGTCGGGGAGTACTGGAGCGACTACCAGAAGGAGATCACCTCCTTCAAGGGCGGCGACAGCGTCATCGGCACCACCTGGCAGGTCATCGCCAACCTCGCCCAGGCCGACAAGGCACCGGTCAAGGCCGTGCTGCCCAAGGAGGGCGCCACCGGCTGGTCCGACACCTGGATGGTCTCCACCAAGGCGGAACACCCCAACTGCGCCTACAAATGGCTCGACTGGATCGTCTCCCCGAAGGTCAACGCCCAGGTCGCCGAGTACTTCGGCGAGGCCCCCGCCAACGCCAAGGCATGCGCGCAGACCGCTGACCCCCGCCACTGCGCCGTCTACCACGCCGACGACGAGAGCTACTACCAGCGGGTCCACTTCTGGACCACCCCCATCAAGCAGTGCCTCGACGGCCGCAAGAACACCACCTGCACCGACTACACCCAATGGACCAGGGCCTGGACCGAGATCAAGGGCTGAGATGCGAGCCCCCGCGGCCCGCCCCGCCCCCGACCCCGGCCCCGCCCCCGGCCGAGCGTCAGAAGCCCGCCCCGCCCCAGGCCCCCGCGCCGCCGCCCGGCTGCGCCTCGCGGCCCTGCTCGGCCCGCCGCTGCTGTGGCTGACCCTGGCCTACCTCGGCTCGCTCGGCGTCCTGCTGATCTCCGCCTTCTGGACCACCGACTCCTTCACCTCGGACGTCGTCCGCACCTGGAACACCGACAACTTCCATGAGCTGCTGACCACCCCCGTCTACCGCACCGTCGCGCTGCGCACCCTGTCCATCGCGGCCGCCGTCACCCTCATCGACGCGCTTCTCGCCCTGCCCATGGCCTTCTTCATGGCGCGCGTCGCGGGCCGCCGGTGGCGCCGGCCGCTGCTGGTCGCCGTCCTCACCCCGCTCTGGGCCAGCTACCTGGTCAAGGCGTACGCGTGGCGGGTCATGCTCGGCCAGGACGGCGTCGTCAACGCGGCCCTGGCGCCGCTCGGCCTGCACGGACCGGGATACGGCAGCACCGCCGTCGTCATCGTGCTGGCGTATCTGTGGCTGCCGTACATGATCCTGCCGGTGTACGCCGCCCTGGAGCGGATCCCCGAACGGGCGCTCGAGGCCTCCGCCGACCTCGGCGCCGGGCCCTGGCGCACGCTGCGCTCGGTCGTTCTGCCCGCAGTACGCCCCGCGCTGCTGGCCGGGTCGGTCTTCACCTTCTCGCTCAGCATCGGCGACTACATCACCGTGCAGATCGTCGGCGGCAAGACCCAGCTGATCGGGAACGTCATCGCCGCACAGGTCACCCTCGACCTGCCCATGGCCGCCGCGCTCTCCGCGGTGCCCGTCGTCCTCATCGTCTGCTACCTGGCCGCCGTACGCCGGGCCGGCGCCCTCGACTCCCTCTGAACCCCTGCCCACTTGGCCTGCCCAGCCTGCTCAAGGAGGTACCACCCGTGCGGCTGTCGCGCACCGCCCGTATCGCCCTCGGCTGTGTCACCGCGGCCGGGCTCGCCGTCGTCTACGCGCCCCTGCTGCTTGTCCTGCTCAACTCCGTCAACTCCGACCGCTCCTTCGGCTGGCCGCCCAGCGGTCTGACCGGCCGGTGGTGGCGCGCCGCGCTGCACAGCGAGGGCGCGCGGGAGGCGCTGCTCACCTCCGTACGGGCCGGGCTCGCCGCGACCGCCATCGCCCTGGTGCTCGGCACCATGGCCGCGTTCGCCGTCCACCGCCACCGCTTCTTCGGGCGGCACACCGTGTCCTTCCTGCTGGTGCTGCCCATCGCGCTGCCCGGCATCGTCAGCGGCATCGCCCTCAACGCGGCCTTCCGTACCGTCCTCGACCCCTTCGGCGTCGGCTTCGGCCTGTTCACGGTAGTCGTCGGGCACGCCACCTTCTGCGTCGTCGTGGTCTTCAACAACGTCGGGGCACGGCTGCGCCGCGTCGCGCCCTCGATGGCCGAGGCCTCCGCCGACCTCGGCGCGCGCCCCTGGCAGACCTTCCGGTACGTCACCTTTCCGGCCGTCCGCTCGGCGCTCTTCGCGGGCGGGCTGCTCGCCTTCGCGCTGTCCTTCGACGAGATCGTGGTGACCACCTTCACCGCCGGACCCGGGACCAGCACCCTGCCCATCTGGATCTACGAAAACCTGGCCCGGCCCCACCAGGCCCCCGTCGTCAACGTCGTCGCCGCGCTGCTGGTCGCCCTGTCCGTGCTCCCCGTCCACGTCGCCCAGCGGCTCTCCGCCGACCCGGCGGGCGGACGGCTGTGAGGAGCCGTGCCGCCCACCGGGCGCGCGAGGTCTCAGTTTCCGCGCAGCGCCTTGTGCGAGACGGGGAAGTCGAAGTACGTGTCCGGGAACAGCTCAGGCTTGTAGGTGTAGTGCCACCACTCCTCGGCCAGATTCACAAAGCCCAGACCCTCCAGCGTGTCCTTCAGCAGCAGCCGGTTCGCCCGCTGCGCACCCTGGATCCGCGGGTCCAGCGTGTGCGAGAGGGTGTCGAAGCAGTCGTAACCCGTGCCCATGTCCACCGAGTTGTCCGGGAACCGCTCGTCCTTCGGCGCGTAGCACGGCACCAGCTTCTCGCCCGGTTCGTACGGACGGGTGGGCACGGCGGGCAGCTTCACGATGGTCAGGTCCATGGTGCTGCCCCGGCTGTGCCCCGACTTCTCCGCTATATAGCCGTCCTCGAACAGCCGCGTCTTGTCGACGTCCGGGTAGAACTCCCCCTTCATCGACTGGTCGTCGAGGTCCTTGGCCCACTCGACGAAGTCGTTGACCGCGCGCTGCGGCCGGTAGCAGTCGTACACCTTGAGCGTGTAGCCCTGCCGCAGCAGGGAGGTCTGGGCCTGGTGCAGCGCCTCGGCGGCCGGGCGGGTCAGAATGCACAGCGGCTCGCGGTAGCCGTCCACGGGGTGGCCGGTGAAGTTGTGCGGGGTGTAGTAGCGGATCTCTTGAAGGATCGTCGGGTCGACGTCGCTCAGCGCCACGAACTCCTTCGGGGCCTTGGGTTCGGCCCGCGCCTGCGCCGGGGCGGGCGAGGCGGAGACGGCCAGAAGGGCGGCGAAGGGCAGGGCGAGCGCGCGCAGCGCGGCAGTGAATCTCGGCATGGCCCCCTCAGATATCAGGGCGACGGGGTCCGGAACAAGCCCCGGCCGCCCTGATCCGGTACTCGACTCACCGAATTCAGTACGCGGCTCACCGCCCGCGCGGCCGCTCCCGCGGCACCTGACCGCGCACCCGCACCGGAT
Organism: Streptomyces sp. NPDC000941; assembly: GCF_053599555.1. Lineage (NCBI taxonomy): Bacteria > Bacillati > Actinomycetota > Actinomycetes > Kitasatosporales > Streptomycetaceae > Streptomyces > Streptomyces sp. NPDC000941. The sequence continues at coordinate 8,352 of NZ_JBSFMM010000225.1, read as the reverse complement.
ACCCGGGCTCCGCCGCGCCCGCCCGCTCGACCACCACCTCGCCGTCCCGCAGCCGCGTGGTGAACCGCACCGACTCCGGCTTGTCCCAGCCGTCGCCCGGGTCCACGACCAGCGTCCAGCCGTGCCCGCGTGCCTGCGCCGGAGCCCACACCTCCAGCTCCACCCCGCCGTCCGCGCCCGCCACCGGCACCACCGCACCCGCCCGCGCCAGCACCGGGACGCGCGACAGCGGCGCGTCAAGCACCACCTGCCCCGGCCCCTCGTACGCCCGGCCGGTCGCCGTGTCGTACCAGCGGCCGCGCGGCAGCCGCACCGACCGCCGCACCGCGCCCTCCTCCAGCACCGGGGCCACCAGCAGCGCGTCCCCCAGCAGAAACGCGTCCTCGCAGTCGCGCAGCGCCCGGTCCTTGGGCCGGCGCCACCACACCGGGCGCGCGTACGGGGCCCCGGTGCGCCGGGCCTCGTGCGCCAGCGTGACGAAGTACGGGAGCAGCCGCTGCCGTTCGCGCAGCGCGGCCGTCGCGTGCTCCAGGACCTGCTCCCCGAACTCCCACGGCTCCCGCCGCCCCGCCCATATCGCGGAATGGGTGCGGAACAGCGGGAGGTACGAGGCCAGTTGGAACCAGCGCAGATACAGCTCGGGGGACGGGCTGCCGGTGAACCCGCCGACGTCAGGACCGGAGTACGGCACCCCCGACAGGCCGAGCCCCAGCACCAGGGACAGCGAGGCGCGCAGCCCCGGCCAGCCGGTCGCCACATCCCCGGACCAGCTGCCCCCGTATCGCTGCAGCCCCGCCCACCCCGAGCGGGAGAACAGGAACGGGCGCTCCTCGGGCCGCAGCTTCAGCAGCCCCTCGTAGCCGGCCCGCGCCATCGCCAGACCGTAGACGTTGTGCGCCTCGCGGTGGTCGCCGCCGCGGCCCTCCAGGGCGTGCCGGGCCGAACGCGGCAGCGTCGGATCGCCGAAGGCCGCGAAGGAAACCGGCTCGTTCATGTCGTGCCACACCCCGGAGAAGCCCTGCTCGAGCCGGTCCGCGTACAGCCCGCCCCACCATGAGCGCACCCGCGGCTCGGTGAAGTCCGGGAACACCGCCTCGCCCGGCCACACCACCCCGCGCACCTCGCGCCCGCGCGTATCGCGTACGAACGCGTCCTGCGCCGCGCCGCTGTCGTACACCGCGGTGCCGCGCTCCGCCTTCACCGCCGGATCGACGATCGACACCAGCCGCGTCCCGCCCTCCCGCAACTCCGCCGCCAGCCCGGGCAGATCGGGGAAGCGCTCGGTGTCCACCGTGAACACCCGGTGCCCGGCGAGGTGATCGATGTCCAGGTGCAGCGCCGACAGCGGCAGCCCCCGCTCCCGGTAGCCCGCCACCACCCGCCGGACCTCCTCCTGACCGCCGAACCCCCAGCGGGCGTGGTGGTAGCCCAGCGCCCAGCTCGGCGGCACCGCGGCGGCGCCCGTGAGCGCCGCCCAGCTCTGCAGCACCCGGGCGGGCGTGCCCACGATCACCCAGTAGCGCAGCGGGCCGCCGTCCATCCGCGTCCGGCAGCCGCCCGGCCGGTCGTGCCCCGACCCCTCGCCCTCCTCGCCCTCCCGCAGCGTGACCGTGCCGTCCCACGAGTTGTCGTGGAACACCAGATGTGTGCCCGCGTCCGCCACGACCAGCTGCACCGGCATGGTCAGATACAGCGGATCGTCCCCCGGCTCGAAGCTGCCGCCCGGATCGGTGTTCCACAGCCGGTACGAGCCGTCCCGCAGCCGCGGCCCGGCCGCCCGCCCGCCGAGCCCGAAGAACCGCGCGTCCGCCGCGACCTGCGACCGCTGCTCCCAGCGCGCCGCCACACCGCCGGCGCCCGACACATCGCCACCTGCCACCGGTTCCCACCAGCGCGGCGGCAGATCCCGCCGCAGCACCACCCCGCCCGGGGTGCGCACCTCCACCGCCCCGTTCCGCGAGACCGTCACCGTCACCCGCTCGGCGACCACCCGCCAGCCGCCGTCCGTATCCGGCTCGAGCCGCACCCGCTCGTCCGGGTCCGGGCAGGACCCGTCCAGCGCGTACGAGGGCTCCGGCTCGGCGCCGTCCCAGCCACAGAACACCGCGCCGCCCGCAGTCACCCGCACCCGCAGCGAGGACCGCGCGAACCGCACCACCCCACCCCCCGGCTCCGGGTCCGCGCCCCGCACCAGGCCCGGCACCCGAGCGCGCTCCGGTCCGCGCCGCGGCAGCCCGACCGCGTCGGAACGCCGACGCCGCCACGCCGAGCGCAGCGACCTGAGCCCCTGCGCCGTACCGACCACCTTCACCGACCGCACCAGGTCACGCGCATCCATGATGATCACCTTGCCACTGACAACACCCCGTGCGTGCGGCTGTTCAACTGCCGTTCACCCGTGGTCCCCACACATCCCCACGGCCCTCTCTATGGAGTGGCGGCCCTGGTGTACAAGTCGATCACATGGCATCGTCCTGAACGGACACACCACGCGCAGCCGCGCGTCGCCGGGAGCCGGGAGCCGACAGATGACCACCGCAGCGCACCCAGAGCACCTGCCGCGACCCCTGTGGCAGCCGGGCCCCGAGCGGATCGCCCGCGCCCAGCTCACCCGCTTCCACACCTGGGCGGCCGAGCGGCACGGGGCGCCGGCCCCCGACCCCGCCGACCCGGCGGCGAGCTACGCGGCGCTGCACCGCTGGTCCGTGACCGAGCTGGCGCGCTTCTGGCAGGCGGTCGCCGAGTGGTTCGAGGTGCGCTTCGCCACCCCGTACGACACCGTGCTCGCCGACGCCGCCATGCCCGGCGCCCAGTGGTTCCCCGGCGCCACCCTCAACTACGCGGAACACGCGCTGCGCGCCGCCGAGGACCCCGCACGCGCCGCCGAACCCGCGCTGCTCCACGTCGACGAGAGCCACGAACCGCGGCCCGTCGGCTGGGCCGAGCTGCGCGGCCAGGTCGGCGCCGTCGCCGCCGAGCTGCGCCGGCTCGGCGTACGCCCCGGGGACCGGGTCAGCGGCTACCTCCCCAACATCCCGCAGGCCGTCGTCGCGCTCCTGGCCACCGCCGCCGTCGGCGCCGTATGGACCTCCTGCGCTCCCGACTTCGGCGCGCGCAGCGTCCTGGACCGCTTCCAGCAGGTCGAGCCGGTGGTCCTGTTCACCGTGGACGGCTATCGCTACGGCGGCAAGGAGCACGACCGCACCGAGACCGTCGCCGAGCTGCGCCGCGAACTGCCCACCCTGCGCGCCGTCGTCCACATCCCGCTGCTTGGCACCCCCGCCCCCGAGGGCGCGCTGGACTGGGACGCCGTGGTGCGCGAGGCGGCGGAACCGGTCTTCGAGCAGGTGCCGTTCGACCACCCGCTGTGGGTGCTCTACTCCTCGGGCACCACCGGACTGCCCAAGGCGATCGTCCAGTCCCAGGGCGGCATCCTGATCGAACACCTCAAACAGCTCGGCCTGCACTGCGACCTGGGACCCGGCGACCGGTTCTTCTGGTACACCTCCACCGGCTGGATGATGTGGAACTTCCTGGTGTCGGGCCTGCTGGCGGGCGCCACCGTCGTCCTCTACGACGGCAGCCCCGGCTACCCGGACACCGCCGCCCAGTGGCGGATCGCCGAACGCACCGGGACCACGCTCTACGGCACCTCCGCGGCCTATGTCATGGCCTGCCGCAAGGCGGGGGTCCACCCGGCCCGCGACTTCGACCTCTCACGCGTGGCCTGCGTGGCCACCACCGGCTCCCCGCTCCCGCCGGACGGCTTCCGCTGGATCCACGACGAGTTCGCCGCCAGTAGTACGGGCGACATGTGGATCGCCTCGGTCAGCGGCGGCACCGACGTGTGCAGCTGCTTCGCGGGCGCCGTCCCCACCCTCCCGGTCCACATCGGGGAGCTTCAGGCCCCCGGACTCGGCACGGACCTACAGGCCTGGGACCCGAGCGGCGAACCGGTGCTCGACGAGGTCGGCGAGCTGGTCGTCGCCCAACCCATGCCGTCCATGCCGGTCCGCTTCTGGAACGACCCGGACGGCAGCCGCTACCGCGACAGCTACTTCGACATGTTCCCCGGGGTCTGGCGGCACGGCGACTGGATCACCCTCACCTCGCGCGGCACGGTCGTCATCCACGGCCGCTCCGACTCCACGCTCAACCGGCAGGGCGTACGGATGGGCTCCGCGGACATCTACGAGGCAGTCGAACGCCTCCCCGAGATCCGCGAATCCCTCGTCATCGGCGTCGAACAGCCCGACGGCGGCTACTGGATGCCGCTGTTCGTCCACCTCGCGCCGGGCGCCACCCTCGACGCGGGGCTGTGCGACCGCATCAAGCGCACCATCCGCGAACAGCTCTCCCCGCGCCATGTGCCCGACGAGATCATCGAGGTGCCCGGCGTACCGCACACCCTCACCGGCAAGCGGATCGAGGTGCCGGTCAAGCGCCTGCTGCAGGGCACCGCCCTGGACAAGGCCGTCAACCCGGGCTCGGTCGACAACGTGGAGCTGCTGCGCTTCTACGAGCGCCTGGCGCGCGAGCGGCCGGCCGAGCCGGACGCCTGACACCACCTCGACGACGGCGCGTTGTCAGTGCCCCCGGTTACGGTGAGTGAGCACTGATCGACAGCGCTGAGGGGGAGTCATGGCGCACACCACACAACACACCACACAACACACCACACAACACACCACACAACACGCCACGCAAGGCGGCACACACCGGAGGGAGCGCACCGCGCGGCGCGCGCTGCGCAGAGAGGCGCCCAGCACCGTGGCGCTGCTGGCCGGCGAGGAGGACTTCGCGGCCATGCGGCAGTACGCGTCGTTCGCCTTCGACGACCACACCGCGTATCTGCGGCAGACGGAGGGGCTGCTGCGGATGCTCGCGTCGCAGGGCGTGCACACATCCATCGCGCTGTTCGACCCGGTCGAGTACGAGGAGTTCTGCGCGGACTCCGGCATCGACCCCGACACCTCCGCCACCCGCACCCGCTATACGGCCGAAGTCGCCGCCGCGGGCCCGACCGTGACGTATGAGGGCCAGCCGCTCGACCAGCTTCTCCAGCGGCTCATCGGCGCGGCCGAGCAGCAGGCCACCTGGGAGTACGCCACGGCCCTGCTGTCCCGCGCGGGCGGCTGCGGTTGCTCGGACGACCCGGGCCACGCCGCGTTCCGCCGCGCCCAGGCCGCACTGCGGCGACTGCTCACGGCTGCCGGGCCCGGCAGCCACCACATGGTGTGCAGCGTCATGGCGAGCGGCGTCCCACTGGTGGCGGTGGTGCACGCCGAAGCGACGGGGGAGGGGCCGGCGGACCTCGACGGCGCTGAGGCACTGATCTTCAGCACCGTGCTGGCCTGCGGAATCGCCACGGACAGCCCTGGCGGCGTCGTGCTGCGCACCAGCGCGCCCGGATCCCCGGACACGGTCCGCGGCTGGTCGCTGCACCAGGGCTGGCTGCGGCCGTTGAGCGAGGCGGAGGTCTTCAGCGCGTACTGCACGGACGCGGACACCGGCGAGCCGGTCCCGCCCGAGCACGGAGTCGAGTACCGGCCGGGCATCCCACTGCCCGCCCCGGACGCACCGGATGCCACTGCCCCGGAAGGGGGATGACCGCACAGACACACGAGGCAGGCACCGGCACAGGGGGCGCCCCACCGCTCACATCGCGGCGGGACGCCCCCTGGGGACGGGCCTTACAACGTCATCGGCTCACTCGCCGGACAGCACCGCCTGCGCGGCGACGCGCGCGTCCTCGGCGGTGTCCGCCGCGCGGGCCGCGGCAGCCGCACGCTCGCACTGGGCGAGCGTGTGCTTGGCCAGCGTGGCGCGCACATACGGAATCGCCGCGGAGCCCATGGAGAGGCTGGTGACGCCCAGACCGGTCAGCACGCATGCGAGCAGCGGATCCGACGCGGCCTCGCCGCATACGCCGCAGCTCTTGCCCTCGGCCTGCGCGGCGTCGGCCGAAGCGGCCACCAGATCGAGCAGCGCGGGCTGCCACGGGTCCTGGAGCCGCGACACCGCGCCGACCTGGCGGTCCGCGGCGAAGGTGTACTGCGCCAGGTCATTGGTGCCCAGCGACAGGAACTCCACCTCCTGGAGGATCGAGCGCGCCCGAAGCGCGGCGGACGGAATCTCCACCATCGCGCCGAACTTGGCCCGCAGCCCCGCCTCCCGGCACGCGTCGGCAAACGCCTTGGCGTCGGTCCGGTCGGCCACCATCGGGGCCATGACCTCCAGATAGACGGGCAGCCCCGCCGCGGCCTTGGCCAGCGCCGTCAGCTGCGTCCGCAGCACATCCGGGTGGTCCAGCAGGGTGCGCAGCCCGCGCACGCCCAGCGCTGGGTTGGGCTCGTCGGCCGGAGTGAGGAAGTCCAGCGGCTTGTCGGCGCCCGCGTCCAGGACCCGCACCACGACCCGGCCCTCGGGGAAGGCCTCGAGCACCTGGCGGTACGCCTCGATCTGCTTCTCCTCCGAAGGCGCCTTGGTGCTGTCGTCGAGGAACAGGAACTCCGTGCGGAACAGCCCCACACCCTCGGCACCGGCCTCCACGGCCGCCGGGACATCAGCCGGGCCGCCGATGTTCGCCAGCAGCGGCACCTTGTGACCGTCCGAGGTCGCACCCGGCCCGGAGGACGCGGCCAGCGCGGCCTTTCGCTCCTCCGCGGCCAGGGCCAGCTCGGTCTGCTTCTCCGCGGTCGGGGACACGAAGATCTCTCCCGTGCTGCCGTCGACGGCGATCAGGGTCCCCTCGACCAGCTCACCGGCGCCGGGCAGCGCCACCACGGCGGGCACACCCAGGGCGCGCGCGAGGATCGCGCTGTGACTGGTCGGCCCGCCCTCTTCGGTGACGAACCCGAGCACCAGGGTGGGGTCGAGCAGCGCGGTGTCGGCGGGGGCCAGGTCCCGCGCGATCAGTACATACGGCTGGTCGCTGTCGGGCACACCGGGCATCGGCACCCCCAGCAGCCGGGCCACGATCCGGTTCCGCACATCGTCCAGGTCGGCCACCCGCCCGGCCAGGTACTCCCCGGCCCCGGCCAGCAGCGCCCGGTACGCGGCGAAGGCGTCGTACACCGCGCGCTCAGCGGTGCTGCCCACGGCGATACGCCGCTCGACATCGGCCATCAGCTCCGGGTCCTGCGCCATCATGGCCTGCGCCTCGAGCACGGCCTGCGCCTCACCGCCCGCCAGGTTGCCGCGCGCCATCAGATCGGCCGCCACAGCCTCGACGGCCTGCCGGGCACGCCCCTGCTCGCGCGGCGCCTCCTCCGACGGAATCTGCTTCGCCGGCGGCTCCAGGACCGCGGTCCCCATGTGCCGCACCTCGCCGATCGCCACACCGTGGCTCACGCCGACGCCTCGCAGCGTTGTCTCCATCACACCCGTCTCCGGTTCGATGCGGCGGGATAACCCGCCGCGGTGGTTGTCTACTCGCCGTAACGGCCGATCAGACCGGCTCCGACCGGCACTGAGCTCATGTCCAGCTGAAAAGAGTGTCGCCGGACTTCACATCCACATCCGCACCGACGTCCACCAGCGACTCGGCGGTGGCCTCGAGCGCCACGACCGGGCAGACCGGCGACTTCCCGGCGGCAACCGCGGTCGCGGGGTCCCAGCGCACCACGGGGTCCCCGCGCCGTACGGTGTCGCCCTTGTTGATCAGTACCTCGAATCCCTCGCCACCCAGCTGAACAGTGTCGATACCGAGGTGAGTGAGCACACCGTGCCCCTCTCCGTCGACAACGACGAACGCATGGGGATGCAGCGAGACGACGATGCCATCGACCGGCGCCACTGCCACGGTGGGCTCGAGTACGGGGTCGATCGCGGTGCCGGGACCGACCATCGCCCCGGAGAACACCGGATCAGGTACGGCCGCGAGTCCGATCACACGCCCGGCGAGCGGGGAGGTCACGGTGGTCATAGGAAGCCTCCCGGGGGTGGAGAACTCGTTACACATGGTCACCGCCCGTCCAGGGCAGCGCACTGCCCTGAAGCGTAAGTCATAGGAACTTCGGATTCCGCACAAGCTGTGCAGGCCGAAGGGCACCCATGGGGCACCGAATCGATTTGCCACGGCTGCGCGAGGGTTGTACTGTCATACCCCTGCCCCGGATGAAGCGCCGCAGTCCACTGCGGGAACATCCAGGTCTGGGCAGCGCCATCAGTCACCTGACGACAGATCTTCGGATCAGCTTTCGCATGTCTGCGAAAAGCGCGGATTCGGAGAAAAGAAATCGGTCTGATAGTGTTTGAAACACCGAAGGGAAGCGCCCGGAGAAACCGGTGAAACGGTTTCGAAGGAAGCGTCCGTTCCTTGAGAACTCAACAGCGTGCCAAAAGTCAACG
>NZ_JBSFMM010000224.1:0-17824 GCF_053599555.1 Streptomyces sp. NPDC000941 | reverse complement strand
GTACCGGTACCGAACTCGCCTTGCCGCCCCCCGGCCCCCCCCCCGCCCCCCCCGGGCGCCAACCCCCCCCCGGGGGGGGGGCGCCCCGGGCGCCCCCGGGCGCGGGTGAGGCACAATCGCACGGCGGGCCCCACCCGCCACGACCGTGTACGCCGAGGCCCCGGCCTCCCGAGACCCCCGCAGGGACGACGAACTCTTGCGAGCACGCACCCGCAGCGACCGCACCCCCCACGCCTGCGCTGCCGCCCCGGCCCGGGCGGCCCTCGGCCCCGGCCGCGCCGTAACCGAACCCGGTGAAGGGGAGAGCCGATGAGTCTCTACCGCGAAAGGGTGCACCGCGGGTCGGCCCGGGCGACCGTACTGCGCACCGTCGGCACCCGCGAGCGCCGCTCGCATCTCACCGCGCCCCGGGTCCCCACCGTCGGCATCGACATCGGCGGCACCAAGGTGATGGCCGGGGTCGTCGACGCCGACGGCAACATCCTCGAGAAGCTGCGCACCGAGACGCCCGACAAGTCCAAGAGCCCCAAGGTCGTCGAGGACACCATCACCGAGCTGGTGCTCGACCTCTCCGACCGGCATGACGTACACGCCGTCGGCATCGGCGCCGCGGGCTGGGTCGACGCCGACCGCAACCGCGTCCTGTTCGCCCCCCACCTGTCCTGGCGCAACGAGCCGCTGCGCGACCGCCTCGCCGGGCGTCTTGCGGTCCCGGTGATGGTCGACAACGACGCCAACGCCGCCGCGTGGGCCGAGTGGCGGTTCGGCGCGGGGCGCGGCGAGGACCACCTCGTCATGATCACGCTCGGCACCGGTATCGGCGGCGCGATCCTGGAGGACGGCCAGGTCAAGCGCGGCAAGTACGGGGTCGCGGGCGAGTTCGGCCATATGCAGGTGGTGCCCGCCGGCCACCGCTGCCCCTGCGGCAACCGCGGCTGCTGGGAGCAGTACAGCTCCGGTAACGCGCTGGTCAGGGAGGCGCGTGAGCTGGCCGCCGCCGAGTCCCCGGTCGCGTACGGGATCATCGACCGGGTCGGCGGCAACATCAACGAGATCACCGGGCCGCTGATCACCGAGCTGGCCCGCGATGGCGACGCCATGTGTATCGAGCTGCTGCAGGACATCGGCCAGTGGCTCGGCGTCGGCATCGCCAACCTCGCCGCGGCCCTGGACCCCTCCTGCTTCGTCATCGGCGGCGGCGTCAGCGCGGCCGACGACCTGCTGATCGGCCCGGCCCGGGACGCGTTCCGGCGCACCCTGACCGGCCGCGGCTACCGGCCGGAGGCCCGTATCGTCAAGGCCCAGCTGGGCCCCGAGGCGGGCATGGTCGGCGCCGCCGACCTGGCCCGGCTGGTCGCCCGCCGCTTCCGCCGCGCCAACCGGCGCCGTGTGGAGCGCTACGAGCGCGCCGGGGCCACCCCGTGGCTGGCGTCGCGCGGCCAGGGGGGCCGGCAGTGACCGCCGCCGAGCAGCGCCCCGCCGCGCCCACCGCCCCCACCAACGGCACCTCTGCCGCCAATGGGACCTCCGCCGTCTCCGCCAACGGCGCCTCGCCGCCGGGCCGGGGGAGCGGCGGGGACGGCGGGGAGCGGCCGGGCGGTGGCAGGCCCCGGTCGCGCCGCTGGCTCAAGGCGGTCGTGGTCTTTCTCCTGATCACGATCCCCGCGGGCTATATGGTCATCTCCGCCCTCCAGAGCCGCAACAGCGGCGAGGACAAGCAGGAGAACGCCTCGGCGACCGGCCTCACCGCCGGCTGGCCGAGCAAGGTCCAGCGGCGCATCTACGACGTATGGATCCCGGGCTACTCCGACGACGTGGCGTTCTACGAGTCCAACTCCTGGAAGACCAGCTCGCTGTACGTACAGTTCGTCACCTCCACCGAGGGCCTGGACCGGTTCCTGGTCCGGCTCGGCACCGACCGCGCCGCGCTGGAGAACGGCAGGATCACCATCGACGCCGACGACGCGAAGAAGGTCGGCTGGCGGATCGGCGGCGACGAGGACTGGTCCGGGACGGTGCTCAAGCAGCAGGAACCCCAGCCGGAGTTGGACATCACCGTCGATTTCGACAACCAGCGGCACCCCAAGGTGTACGTCGTCTCCACCGTCACACCCTGATCTCCGTCGGGGCCGTCGGATACCGTGACCCGGTGAGCGAGACGCAGACTCTTCAATACCGGTTCGACGGCCCCGAGGACGGGCCCGTCCTCATCCTGGGCCCGTCGCTGGGCACCACCTGGCACATGTGGGACCGCCAGATACCCGAGCTGTCCCGCCACTGGCGCGTGCTGCGGTTCGACCTGCCCGGCCACGGCGGCGCCGCCGCGCACCCCGCCCATTCGATACCCGACCTCGCCGAGCGCCTGCTGGGCACGCTCGACATGCTGGGCATCGACCGCTTCGGCTACGCGGGTTGCTCGATCGGCGGGGCCATCGGCGCGGAGCTGGCGCTACGACATCCGCTCAGATTGGGCTCCCTCGCACTCCTCTCCGCCGCACCGCGCTTCGGCACCGCCGACTCGTACCGTCAGCGCGGCGTGGTGGTCCGCACCAACGGCCTCGACCCGATCGCCCGCGCCACCCCCGACCGCTGGTTCACCCCCATGTTCGCCGCCGGGCAGCCCGCCATCGTCGACTGGTCCGTCCAGATGGTCCGCACCACCGACCCCGGCTGCTACATCGCCGCCTGCGAGGCCCTGGCCGCCTTCGACATCCGCGCCGAACTCGGCCGCATCGGCGCCCCGACCCTGGTCGTGGTGGGCGCAGACGACGAGGTGACCCCGCCGGCCGACGCCCGGGTGATGGTCGCCGGCATCCCCGACGCCCGGCTCGCGATGGTCCCCGGCGCCTCCCACCTGGCGCCCGTCGAACAGCCCACCGCCGTCACCGACCTCCTGGTGCGCCACTTCTCCGCCTCCTGGCAGTCCGCGGACCAGCCGACCGGTATGACCGCGATCCCCAGCCCCGCGGCCCGGTCGATGCTCGCCACCGCGCCGCCCACCGGCGTGCCCGTCAACGGCTTCCCGGTCAATGGCTTCCCGGCCAATGGCGTCCCCGTCAACGGAGTCCCCGTCAACGGAGCCGTGAACGGAGCCGTCAACGGCGTTGCCAACGGTGTGCACATCACCGGCGCCCCGGTCGCCGAGATCAGCTACGTCGAGCCCGGCTCCGCCCTCGTCGACACCCGTTCGGACGCGTACGAGAAGGGGATCAGGGTCCGCCGGGAAGTGCTCGGCGACGCCCATGTGGACCGCGCCCAGTCCAACGCCGACGAGTTCACCGGCGACTTCCAGGACTTCATCACCCGCTACGCCTGGGGCGAGGTGTGGAACCGGCCCGGTCTGGACCGGCGCACCCGCAGCGTGATCACCCTCACCGCGCTCGCCGCCCGCGGCCACCTCGACGAGCTCGCCTTCCACACCCGCGCCGCGCTGCGCAACGGGCTGACCCCCGCCGAGATCAAGGAGGTGCTGCTGCACACCGCCGTCTACTGCGGGGTGCCCACCGCGAACTCGGCCTTCGCCGTGGCGCAGCGCGTCATCCGCGAGGAGACCACGCCCGAGGGGTGACGCTTCCCCTGGGACCATCCCGGGAGCGCCCGGCGCGCCCGCCCGGAGGACAATGATCCCCATGAAGCTCACCAAGAAGGGCCACGCCTGCGTGGCGCTGGAGAAGGACGGTCAGTCGCTCGTCATCGACCCCGGCGCGTTCAGCGAGGAGGACGCCGCGGTGGGCGCGGACGCGATCCTGGTCACCCACGAGCACATCGACCACTTCGACGAGCGGCGGCTGCGGGCCGCGCTCGACGCCGACCCCGCCGCGCGGATCTGGACGCTCGCCGCCGTCGCCGAGCGGATCGCGGACGCCTTCCCTGGCCGGGTGCACACCGTCGGCGAGGGCGACACCTTCACCGCCGCGGGATTCGACATCGAGGTCCACGGGCAGCTGCACGCCGTCATCCACCCGGACATCCCGCGGATCACCAATGTGGGCTATCTGGTCGACGGCACCGTCTTCCACCCCGGCGACGCGCTCACCGTGCCCGAGCGGCCGGTCGAGACCCTGATGCTGCCGGTCCACGCGCCGTGGAACAAGCTCGCCGAGATCGTCGACTACGTCCGCGAGGTCGCGCCGAGCCGCGCGATCGACATCCACGACGCCCTGCTGTCCGAGGTCGCGCCGCTGGTCTACGGCCGTATGCTCGGCCCCGAGGGCCCCGGAATCGGCGCCGATCACCTGCGCCTGGTGCCGGGGGAGAGCGTCACGGCCTGAGGGAATCCCGCGCGGTGAGCGTTGTCGGACCTGCGAGGTAGGTTGTCCCCTATGCGCATCGCGACCTGGAACGTCAATTCGATCACCGCGCGGCTGCCCCGCCTGCTCGCCTGGCTGGAGAGCAGCGGCACGGACGTGCTGTGCATACAGGAGATCAAGAGCGCCGAGAGCGCCTTCCCGTACGAGCCGCTGCGCGAGCTCGGCTATGAGGCCGCGGTCAACGCCACCGGCCGGTGGAACGGGGTGGGGGTGATCTCCCGGGTCGGCCTGGCGGACGTGACTCCGGGCCTGCCCGGCGGCCCGGCCTACGAGGGCGAGCAGGAGCCCCGCGCCATCGCCGCGACCTGCGGCGGCGTCCGCGTCCAGTCGGTGTACGTGCCCAACGGCCGGGAGATCGGCCATCCGCACTACGACTACAAGCTGCGCTGGTTCGAGGCGCTGCGGACCTCCGCCGCGGCCGACGCGGCGGCCGGCTTCCCCTTCGCCGTCCTCGGCGACTTCAATGTGGCGCCGACCGACGAGGACGTATGGGACCGCGCCGTCTTCGAGGGCTCGACGCATGTCACCACCAAGGAGCGCGAGGCGCTGGCCGCCCTGCGCGAGGTGGGCCTGTCCGATGTGATGCCGCGCCCCCTGAAGTACGACCACCCCTTCACCTACTGGGACTACCGGGAGCTGGGCTTCCCGAAGAACAAGGGCATGCGGATCGACCTGGTGTACGGCAATGAGGCCTTCACCAAGGCCGTGAGCGATGCGTATGTGGACCGCGAGGAGCGCAAGGGCAAGGGCGCCTCGGACCACGCGCCGGTCGTCGTCGACCTCGACGTCTGACGCGTCTGGCACGTCTGACACGTCTGACACGTCTGACACGTTCGGACGTGTCGGACCGGCGCGTGGTCCGGCGGGCGGGTCAGCCGGTCAGCTGCCGCAGATCGATCGAGTCGGCCATCGCCCGCAGCCCCGCGTCACCGGGGTGCAGATGGTCGCCGCTGTCGTACGCGGGCGCGATCCGCTGCGGCCGCTCCGGATCCCGCACCGCCGCGTCGAAGTCCAGCACCCCGTCGAACTCCCCGCCGCTGTCCCGGATGAAGGCGTTGACGGCGGTGCGCCGGACGTCCACGTCCGCGGTGCACAGCGACTCGCCCTCGCAGGGGGCGATCGTCGCCATCACCACCCGCAGCCCGCGCTCATGCGCGCGCTGGGCGATGGTGCGCAGCCCGGCGGTCAGCTGCTCGGCCGAGGCGCCCCAGCGCAGATCGTTGATGCCCTGGAAGACCACGACCGTACGGACGTCCGGCTGGGCGAACACATCGCGCTCCAGCCGGTTCAGGGCGCTCACCCCGCCGGTGTCCGTGCTCACTCCCTCGCCCGGGTAGCGGTCGGTCACCACGCGGTTGGCGGAGATGCCCTGGTTGAGCACCCCGTACGCGGGGACGTCGGACTGGCCGAGCAGCCGCCGGGCCAGCACGTCCGGCCAGCGCCGGTTGGCGTCGGTGGTCGACTTGGTGCCGTCGGTGATCGAGTCGCCGAGGGTCACCACCGACCCCGGTCCGCCCCCGACGTCCACACCGGTCAGAAACGGCCAGGTGGTCAGGGTGCCGGTGTACGCCTCGCCGCCCGCGTCGGCCGTATGGTCGCCGCTGCCCGGCGGGCTCAGAAACGAGCGCTGGGTCGCCTGGCTGTGCACCGGCACGGCCTGGACCGCCTCCGGCAGATGGATGCTCACCAGCAGATTGGCGTCCGGCGGCACGTCGAAGCCCACCGGGTCGCTGAACTCCTGCGCCCCCGCCGCGATCTCGATGCCCTCCCGGCCGCCGAAGGTGAGCGGCACGGGGTCGCCGTCCGCCGCCGCGCCCTGCGCCTGCAGGGAGACGCTGGCGCGGCCGATCCGCACCGGGGCCGCCGCGAAGGTGTTGGCCAGCCGGATCCGGGCCGTCGGGCCGCCCGCGCTGGTGTGCACCACGAGCCGCAGCGTCTGGTCGGTCCACGGGCCGACCGCCGTATAGCCGCTGGTGCTCGCCGACCAGCTGCCCGTCCAGCCCTCGGCGGTCCGGCGCACCGAGGCGGCGAACACATGCAGATCGGCCGCGCCCGGGTCGCGGGGCAGCACTACCGAGGAGATCTCCCGGCCGCGCTCGACCGGCACCGTCACCGCGTACAGCCGCGCGGTCTCCACCCGCTGTCCCGCACCGCCGTTGATATGGGGGAGGGCGACGGCCTGGGTGCCCGTCGGGCCCGAGCGCCAGTCCGGGGCGGTGAGTGTGTACGTACTGCTCGACCCGTCGCGGTAGCGGACGAGGCCGGTGCCGCTCGCCTTGCCGCCGGTCCCCGCGACCAGGAACGACAGCCCGTCGCCGCGCCCGCGCAGCCGTACCGTCTGCCCGTCGGCCCGTACGTTGTCGGCGCGCGCGTCGCCCGCCGCTCGGGGCCAGGTGAGCCGGGCCGAGTCGATGGTGAGGGTGCGGCCCGGGGCCCACCCGGCGGCCCGCAGATCCTGCGCGGACAGCGAGTCGCCCGTCCCGTCGAAGTCCGCGCCACCGGGGTCGACGTCGTCGCTGACCGCCGTGTTGTCGAAAAGCCGCTCCAAGGGGAGCGGCTTTCGGGGTTCTTGGCCGGGCGACCCCGGCGTGGCGGCGCCCGCCGGCGCCGCCGTCCAGGCGAAGGAGAGGGCGACACCTCCCGTTACGAACGCGGTCGCTGTCCACCGTCTGCCGACGAGCATGCGTGTGTCCCCTCTCGCAACCAACCCAACCGGCGATCCGACAGGTGCGGGACGAACGTAGAGAGACGGGTGGGTGTCGTCAAGACAATGATCGGATCACGGGAGCCTGGCGCGCCCTGTGGTGTGGTGGGCGTGGGGGTGCCACGCTGAGTGGTATGAACATCCCGTTCTTGGGCAACTGGCGCAAGCGACACGACCAGGCGCGCGGCACGGCTGTCATGACCGCCCGGGAGGCGGATCCGCAGGGCGTGGCCCAGCTGCTGTCGGAGTGTGAGCTGCTGCGCGCCCGGGCGGCGTCCGCGGGGGTCGGGCTCGACGACTCGGCGGCCTCCTTGGAGGCGCTGGACCAGCTGCTGCCGCGCTGGCGCGACGACCCCGACGAGCTGCGGTGGCTCGGCAACGACGCCGGCCTGTATCTGGGCACGGTGATCATCCGTACCGTGCCCGGTGCGCTGTGGCAGGTGTGGCCCAACGGGCGGCCCATCGTCCGGCTCTCCTCCGGGCGGGAGATCGATGTGGTGGGGGCGGGCTATGAGTGGGCGGCCGACGGCGCGCCCGAGCTTTCGCATGTGTACGCGGAGGTCGCCGAGGTCTGAGCGTGTCGTCGGCAAGGCGCCCGTTATGTGCGGATAGTTTGCGCTGAGCCCGACACAGCTGAAAGTGGGTGTGGCGGTATGGCCGTCGGCGAATCGTTGATCGAGCTGCGCGAGGTCAACAAGTACTTCGGCGCGCTGCACGTCCTGCGGGACATCGACCTCGCCGTCGGCCGTGGCGAGGTGCTGGTCGTCATCGGCCCCTCCGGCTCCGGCAAGTCGACCCTGTGCCGGACGATCAACCGCCTCGAGGCCATCGACTCCGGCGCCATCACCGTCGACGGCACACCCCTGCCCGAGGAGGGCAAGGAGCTGGCCCGGCTGCGCGCTGACGTCGGGATGGTCTTCCAGTCCTTCAACCTCTTCGCGCACAAGACCGTGCTGGCCAATGTGATGCTCGCCCAGCTCAAGGTGCGCGGCCGGACCAAGGAGGAGGCCGGGCGGCGCGCCCGTGAGCTGCTGGACCGGGTGGGGCTCGCGGACCAGGCGGCCAAGTACCCGGGCCAGCTGTCGGGCGGTCAGCAGCAGCGGGTGGCCATCGCCCGCGCGCTGGCCATGGACCCGAAGGTGATGCTCTTCGACGAGCCGACCTCAGCCCTCGACCCGGAGATGATCAACGAGGTGCTGGAGGTGATGCGCCAGCTGGCCCGGGACGGTATGACGATGGTCGTCGTCACCCATGAGATGGGGTTCGCGCGCTACGCGGCCAACCGCGTGGTGTTCATGGACAGCGGCAAGATCGTCGAGGACCGCCCGCCGGACGAGTTCTTCGCGTCGCCGAGCACCGAGCGCGCCAAGGACTTCCTCTCCAAGATCCTCAAGCACTGAGCCCCGGGTGGACCACATGACGCGCATCCGCCGCGCGCTCGCGGCCCTGGGCCTGGCCCTCGCCCTGGTGGTGCTCGCCGCGGCGGCGGGCTGCGGCAAGGAGGGCAGCCCGCCGGTCAAGGGGCCCAAGCCCGGGGCGCTGCCCGCCTACAAGGTGGCCACCGGCTTCCGGCTGCCGTCCTCTCCCACCTGGCGGAAGGCCAAACGCCGCGGCTACCTCGTCGTCGGCGCCAAGGAGGACCAGCCGTACCTGGGCGAGAAGGACCCGGCCACCGGCCGCTACTCCGGTTTCGATATCGAGATCGCCAAGATGATGGCGGCCTCGCTCGGCTTCGACCCGAAGACGATCAGGTTCAAGACCATCGCGTCCGCGAACCGCGAGACCGCCCTCCAGAACGGCCAGATCGACTACTACGTCGGCACGTACACCATCAATCCGCTGCGCAAGCGGCTGGTCGGCTTCGCCGGCCCCTACTTCATCGCCGGTCAGTCGCTGCTGGTCCGCACCGACGAGCACGACATCCACGGCCCGAAGGACCTGGCAGGCAAGACCGTGTGCTCGGTGGCCGGCTCCACCCCGCTGATGCGCATCCAGTCCGACTACCCCAAGGCCCACGCCGTCGCGTACGACACGTACTCGGTCTGTGTCGACAACCTCATCAGCCTCCAGGTGGACGCGGTCACCACCGACAACACCATCCTGCTGGGCTACGCCGCCAAGGCCCCCAATGAGCTGAAGGTGGTCGGCAAGCCGTTCTCCAAGGAGCCGTACGGCATCGGCGTGCCGAAGAAGGACAACGCGCTGCGCTTTGCACTGAACGACGCGATTGAGGCCAACGAGCGCAACGGCAACTGGCTGAAGGCGTACAACGCGACCCTCGGCCTGTCCGGTGTGCCCGCCCCCAAGCCACCGCCCGTCGACCGCTACCCGCCCCCGCCCCCGCCGCGCTGAGACCCGCCGCGCTGAGAAACCCGTTTCGACGATCGACCCCAGGACCCGCCCCCATGGACGTGCTCACGCATAACTTCTCCCTCTACGGCGAGGGCTTCCTCGGCACCGTCGAGCTGACCGTCTACGCCTCGCTGCTCGCGCTCGCGCTCGGCGTCCTGATGGCCGGTTTCCGCGTGGCGCCCGTCGCCCCGCTGCGGGTCTTCGGTACCGCATGGGTGACGGTGCTCCGCAACACACCGCTGACCCTGCTCTTCTTCGCGGTGATGCTCGGCCTGCCTCGCTTCGGGCTGGTCCTGCCGTTCTTCACCTTCGCGGTGCTCGCGCTCGGCTGCTACACCTCGGCGTTCATCTGCGAGGCGGTGCGCTCGGGTATCAACACCGTGCCGGTCGGGCAGGGCGAGGCGGCCCGCAGCCTGGGCATGAACTTCCCGCAGACGCTCGGCTCGGTGGTGCTGCCGCAGGCGTTCCGTACCGTCATTCCGCCCATCGGCTCGACCCTGATCGCGCTCGCCAAGAACTCGGCCATCGCCGGTTCGTTCAGCGTCACCGAACTGCTCGGCACCTACAAACCGCTCAATGAGCGCGGCTACAGCATCATCTGGACCTTCGTCTGGATCGCCGTCGGCTATCTGATCATCACGCTCGCCATCAGCGCGCTGTTCCATGTGCTCGAGCGCCGCTGGGGGGTGCCCCGATGACCACCACCAGCGCCCTCTACGACATCCCCGGCCCGCACGCCCGGGCCCGCCACCGCGCCTACGGCATCCTCGCCGCCGTCGTCCTGCTGCTCCTGCTCGGCTGGATCGTCTACGTGCTCATCGACACCGGCCAGTTCGCGGCCGAGAAGTGGCGGCCGTTCGAGTACAAGGGAATCCAGCTCCTGCTGCTGCGCGGCCTCGGCAACACGCTCAAGGCCTTTGCCCTCGCCGCGGTCCTCTCCCTCGCCCTCGGCGCGGTTCTCGCGGCCGGGCGGCTGTCCGACCACGGCCCGGTGCGCTGGGTCGCCACGATCGTCGTGGAGTTCTTCCGCGCGATGCCCGTGCTGGTGATGATCTTCTTCATCTTCGTGGCGCTGAAGGTGCAGCCACTGCCCGCGCTCGTGGCCGGACTGACCCTCTACAACGGCTCGGTGCTCGCCGAGGTGTTCCGTACGGGCGTCAATTCCGTCGAGCGCGGGCAGCGCGAGGCGGCGTACTCGCTCGGTCTGCGCAAAACGCAGGTCATGGCGTATGTGCTGGTGCCGCAGGGGGTACGGGCGATGCTGCCGGCCATCATCAGCCAGCTGGTGGTGGCCCTGAAGGACACCTCGCTCGGCTTCCTCATCACCTACGAGGAGTTTCTGCACGCTGGCAAGCTGATCGCCGGCAACCTCGACTACGGCCTCCCGTTCATCCCGGTCGTCATGGTCATCTCCCCGGTCTACATCGGGATGTGCATGCTGCTGTCGTGGTTCGCCAACTGGGTCGCCAAGCGGGAGCGGCGCAGCGTGAAGACCGAGGCGGTGCGGGTGGCCCCGGCCGAGCCCGCCACGATGCTCCCGGGCGACACCAGGACATGACGGGCGTGGGTCAGTCCCGCACCGGGACCGACAGATACGACGGATCGGCCTTCGGCGAGGAGAAGGTGAGGTGCGCCCCGTCCGGGTTGTGCTCGATGTACAGCGGGTCGACGGTGTCGACGACCAGCGCGAGGCGGTGTCCGGCCGGGACGTCGTACGCCGTCGAGAACAGGTCCAGGTCGACGGCGAAGGGCGTACCGGGCGTGCGGTCGTGGAAGGTGACGGGTGCGTTGGTGATGAGCTTGCCGACGCCGAGGGCGTCCACGTCGTAGAGGTAGGCGACGGCGGTGCCGCTGGACTTGTCGCTGGTGACGGTGGTGTGCAGGCGCACCGTGCCGCGGATGCGCTGCGCCGCGCCGTAGCGGTCGGTCTGCCAGACGGCGGCCCGCTCGCGCGACAGCAGCGGGACCGAGACCAGCGGCGGGATCTTCAGGAACTGGTCGAGCGCGCCGGTCAGCAGCACCGTGCCCGCGTTGGCGCCGGAGTCGGCGTTCGCGGCGATCTGGCGGGTCTCGCCGAGGTCGACCCTGCGCTGCGCGGAGGGCACGGCCGACCAGCTGGGATAGCCCTCGTAGCCGTCCGCCGTACGGGACTTGAGCTGGACCGGCCGCTCCTGGTCGATGCCGTTGCGCTCGCCCTTGACGTAGCGGTCGAGCCAGCGCCTGGCGTCGTTCCAGGTGTCGTTGGGCAGGCCGAGCAGCCCGGTGAGCTCGCCGGTGGCGTGGTCGCCCGGGCGGAACTCCAGGCGCTTGGGGCCGGTCAGCTTCTCGTAGAAGCCGGCGTAGGTGTTGGGCGGGAAGATGGAGTCGCCCCAGGCGTTGGCGAGCATGATCGCCGCGCCGTTGGCGTTGATCCGGTCGAGGTAGGTGGCGGCGGAGCGCTTCTTGCCCCACTCGACGATGTCCTTCTCCTTGGCGAGGTTCGAGCCGAGGAAGTCCTGGAAGATCTGGCGGAGTTCGGCGCTGGGGCGGCCCAGCAGCTCACCGGAGCCGCTGAGCAGGGCGGCGGCCTGGGCGTGCTGGGTGCGGCCGCTGTAGATGGAGCCGACCAGATCCGCCCAGCCGCTCATCGCGGCCACGGCCTTGATCCGCTTGTCGAAGCCGGAGGCGAGCAGGCTGATCCCGGCGCCGTACGAGACCCCGGCCATGCCGATCCGGTCGGGGTCGGCGGGGGTGTTGGCCAGCGCCCAGTCGATGACCTTGGAGGCGTCGGCGACATCGGGCGGTCCTGCGGTCTCGATCTCCCCGCCGGACTGCCAGAAGCCGCGGACGTTGTAGCTGACCACGACATAGCCGGAGTCGGCCAGCTTCTGGGCCTGGGCCAGATATTCGGCCTGGGGCAGGGCCCAGCTGGTGGGCAGGACGACGAGCGGAAGGCGCTGCGCGTCGGCTGCGCCGCGCGGGGTGACGACGTTGGCGGCCAGCGTGACGCCGCCGTCGCCGGGGATGTCGACGAAGCGTACGGACGCCGAGTCCGCGGCCAGGGGCGCGGCCTGCGCGGCGGGGGCGAGGCCGAGGGCGGCACCGGCCAGCAGCGTCGCGAGGACGGCGCTTGCCGTGCCGGCGCGCAAAGGGGTGCGCAGGTGGGTGCGGGCGTGGGTCACTGGTGCTCCTGAGGGGGGAGTGGACCGGCGGAGGGACCTGTCCGGCACCTGACAGGTCCTGATGACTGAGTGGCTGAGGGGCTACGTGACTCAGCGGCTGAGCGGCTAAGTGACCCGACGGTAACCGCGGCGGCTTACCCGTGGTAATAGCCCGGTAAGTTACGCCTGGGTAACGATGGTTGGGCCCGGCTCCGCCGCCCGCGCGTCCGGCAGTACGTCTGGCAGCACGACCCGGAACACCGTCCGCCCCGGCCTGCTCGCCACCCCGACCGTCCCGCCGTGCGCGGCCACGACGGCCCGCACGATGGCCAGCCCCAGACCGGTGTTGCCCGCGGCCCGCGAGCGGCTGGGGTCCGCGCGCGCGAAGCGCTCGAACACCTCGGCCTGCAGCGCCTCGGGGATGCCAGGACCGTTGTCCGCGACCGTCAGCTCCGTACGCCCGGCCGGCGCCCCCAGGCGGACCGCCACCTCGGTGCCCGGCGGGGTGTGCGTACGGGCGTTGGCGAGCAGATTGGCCACCACCTGCTGCAGCCGGTGCTCATCGCCCGTGACGGTCACCGGCTCCTCGGGGAGCTCCAGCGTCCAGCGGTGGTCGGGACCCGCGGCGCGCGCGTCGCCCGTGGCGTCCAGCACCAGCCGGGTCAGATCGACGGGCCCGCGGGCCAGGGGCCGGCCCGCGTCCAGCCGCGCGAGCAGCAGCAGATCGTCGACCAGCGTGCTCATCCGCTGCGACTCCGACTGGATCCGCTCCAGCGCGTGGCGTACCTCCGCGGGCACCGGCCCGGGGTGGCGCAGCGCCAGCTCGGCGTGGCCGCGCACATTGGCCACCGGCGTCCGCAGCTCATGACTGGCGTCCGCGGCGAACTGCCGCAGCCGCTCCTCGCCGGCGTGGCGGCGGGCCAGCGCATCGCCGACATGCCCGAGCATCCGGTTCAGCGCCGCGCCCACCTGGCCGACCTCGGTACGCGGATCGGTGTCCGGCACCGGCGCCGGCATCGCCACCTCCCCACTGGCCAGCGGCAGCCGCGCCACCCCGGCCGCGGTGGCGGTCACCCGCCGCAGCGGGCGCAGTGACAGCCGCACCCACAGCGCCCCCGCCACCCCCGTCACGGCGAGCGCGGACCCGAAGACCACGGCCTCCACCAGCTCCACCCGATGCACCGTCTCCGCCACCGGGCGCAGCGGCAGGCCGGTGATCAGGACGTCGCCGTCGTCACCGGCCACGGCGAGCACCCGGTACGCGCCGATCGCCGACAGCCGGACGTCGTGTCCGCGGCCGTCGACCGGCAGGTGCGCGAGGGCCTGCTGGTCGACGCCGGTGAGCGGTACGCGGGAGTCCGTGTTGTCATGCACCACCGCCGCCTGCGTCGCCTCGCCGCCCTTCAGCCGGGCGCCGAACGTGTACGCGGACTGCCCGCGCGTATCGGGCCGGTTGTCCGCGTCCGGGCGCTCGCCGTGTTCCAGGCTCGCCGGGAAGCGGCCGCCCGCCGCGGTCAGCTGCTGGTCCAGGCGGCGTACCAGAAAGCCCTCCAGCGCCAGGACCGTGGTCAGCCCGACCGCCAGCGACGCGGCCGCGAGCAGCACCACGAGCCCGGCGGTCAGCCGGGCGCGCAGCGTCCGGGGGAGTACGGCCTGCAGTGCGCGCCTCATGGCGTATCCGGCTGGTTCGGCTGGTTCGGCTTGAGCACGTACCCCACTCCGCGCACCGTGTGGATCAGCGGGGTCCGGCCCGCGTCGATCTTCTTGCGCAGATAGCTGATGTACAGCTCGACCACATGGGCCCGGCCGCCGAAGTCGTACGACCACACCCGGTCCAGGATCTGCGTCTTCGACAGCACCCGGCGCGGATTGCGCATCAAGAACCGCAACAGCTCGAACTCGGTGCGCGACAGCTCGATCACCACCCCGCCCCGGGTGACCTCCCGCGCCCTCTCGTCCATCACCAGATCGCCCACCACCAGCCGGTCGGCCTGGTGGAGGTCCGACCCCCGCGCCATCCCGGCCCTGCGCAGCAGCCCGCGCAGCCTGGCCAGGACCTCCTCCAGGCTGAACGGCTTGGTCACATAGTCGTCGCCGCCCGCGGTGATCCCCGCGATCCGGTCCTCCACGGCGTCCCGCGCGGTGAGAAAGAGCACACAGACGCCCTCCAGCTCGGCGCGCAGCCCGCGCAGCACGGTCAGCCCGTCGGAGTCCGGCAGCATCCAGTCCAGCACGACCGCGTCCGGACGGAACGCGCGCGCCGCGGCCAGCGCGGACGCCCCGTCCGCCGCGGTGCGGACCTCCCAGCCCTCGTAGCGCAGGGCCCCCGACAGCACCTCGGCCAGGTCGGGCTCGTCATCCACGACGAGGACGCGTACGGGGGTGCCGTCGGGCCGCAGCAGGAAAGGGCCGGTGATCTGGTTCTCCATGACACATCCAGCATCCCCCGGCGCGCGACGAGACGGACCCCCGGACCCTGTGAGCTTGCTCTGAGTTTCCTCTGCATCGGCCCCCGGACCCCGTCTCCAAAGCCCTTTCAGAGGGTCCTCAGAAGTTCGCCTGTGAGGCTGACGGCCCGATCAACCCCCATACGCCGCGAAAGGACGACTTTGTGGCCACCACCCTCCACGACCGCCGCGCCGATGCGCCGCGCGCCCGGCCGCGCACCCCGGGGCCGCCCGACCTCGTCCCCGCCCTCACCCAGCTGGCGATCTGGGCGGGCGCCGCCGCCGTGCTGGCCCTGTGGTGGCACGACACCACCTCCGTGGTCGGCGCGGCCGGCTGGCTGACCGGCGCCGGGCGCATCACCGGGCTGCTCGCCGGATACGCGTGCGCCGTCCTGCTGCTGCTCATGGCCCGGGTGCCGGTGCTCGACCGCACCATCGGCAGCGACCGGCTGGCCCGCTGGCATGCGATGGGCGGGCGGTACGTCGTCTCCCTCGCGCTTGCGCACGCCCTGCTGATCACCTGGGGCTACGCGCTGACCTCGCACACCGGCGTCGTGGACCAGACCACCACCCTCGTCCTCCACTACCCCGACCTCCTCAAGGGCACCATCGGCTTTCTGCTCTTCCTGGCCACCGGCGTCCTGTCCGCGCGCGCCGCCCGCCGCCGCGTCTCGTACGAGATCTGGCATCTGCTGCACCTCGCCACCTACCTGGCGATCTTCCTTGCCTTCGGCCACCAGCTCTCCAACGGCGCCGACTTGGTCGGCAACCGCACTGCCCAGCTGGCCTGGTACGCCCTGTACGGCGGGGTCGCGGCGCTGCTGCTGTGGTTCCGGTTCGTCGTCCCCGCACGGCGGGCGCTGCGCCACCGGCTGTGGGTCTCGGAGGTACGGCCGGAGGCGCCCGGCGTCGTCTCGGTGTATCTGACCGGTGACCGTCTTGACGAGCTGCGCGTCGAGCCCGGCCAGTTCTTCCGCTGGCGCTTTCTCACGCCGGGCCTGTGGTGGGCCGCCAACCCGTACTCCCTCTCGGCCGCCGCCCACCCCTCCTTCCTGCGGATCACCGTGAAGGCGGCAGGCGGCCACAGCGCGGCGCTGGCCCGGCTCGCGCCCGGCACCCGGGTCCTGGCCGAGGGCCCGTACGGGGCCTTCACCGCCCGCCGCCGGCGCGCGCCGAAGGTGCTGCTGCTCGGCGGCGGGGTGGGCATCACCCCGCTGCGGGCGCTGTTCGAGACCATCCCCGGCGAGGCCGGCGAGGTGACCCTGATCTACCGCGCCCGGCGGCCGGAGGACCTGGCGCTGCGGACCGAACTCGACCAGCTCGCCGCCCGGCGCGGCGCCATCGTCCACTACGTCGTCGACGAGCCGGTTGAGTACTCGTCCCCGCTCACCGCGCGCGAGCTGCGCCGGCTCGTCCCGGACCTGGCCGAGCGCGATGTGTACCTGTGCGGTCCGCCGGGGATGGCGGAGGCCGCCCAGCGGGCCCTGCGCGGCGCGGGGGTGCCGCGCCGCCGTATCCACCACGAGTCGTTCGCTTTCTGACCCCGAGCCCGTAAAGGAGCCCTGGCCGTGCGCAAGGCCGCCCTCACCACCGTCTCGACCGTCGCGGGCGTGGTCCTGCTGCTGTCGCTCAAACCGCACCACACCCCCTCAGTGGCAGTCGCGGCCCAGCCGCCGTCCCCGTCCTCCTCGTCCGCCCCGTCCTCCGCCCCGTCCTCCGCCCCGTCCTCTTCAAGAGGCTCGGCGGCGCCGTCGCAGTCGCCGTCCACCTCGCACACCACCTCGGCCGGCCCCACCGGCACCTACACCGGCTCCACGATCAACACCCGCTACGGCCCCGTGCAGCTCGCCGTCACCTTCTCCAAGGGGAAGATCACCGCGGTCAAGGCGCTGCAGACCCCGTCCGGCGACGGCCGCTCCCAGCAGATCGCCTCATACGCCGTGCCGCAGCTCACCAGCGAGACGCTCAGCGCTCAGAACGCGCAGATCGACGCGGTCTCCGGCGCCACCTACACCAGCGAGGGCTATGTCCAGTCCCTGCAGAGCGCCCTGGACAAGGCCGGTGTCTGAGCCGCGGCGCGGTGTGCGTCATGTCGAGCACGCCATGGGCACCGTCTTCTCCTTCGACATCCGCGACCCGGCCACACCCGCCATCGGCCGGGCCCTGGAGGAGGCCGTGGCCTGGCTGCACCACGTGGACGAGGTGTTCTCCCCGTACCGCCCGGACAGCGCCATCAGCCGGCTCGGCCGGGGCGAGCTCCCCGTGGAGCGGTGCGGGCCCGAGGTGGCCGAGGTGCTGGATCTGTGCGAGGCGGCGGCCCGCGCCACGGACGGCTGGTTCAGCCATACGGCCGGGGGCCGGCTCGACCCGTCCGGGATGGTCAAGGGCTGGGCGGTGGAACGGGCCTCCCGGATCCTGTACGAGGCGGGGGCGCACAACACCTGTGTGAACGGCGGCGGGGACATTCAGCTGCGGGGCGAGGCGGCCCCGGGCGCGCCCTGGCGGGTCGGCATCGCGCACCCGCTGCGCCCCGGGACGCTGTGCGCCGTCGTCACCGGCGGGGGAGGTGGTTTGGCCGTCGCCACCTCCGGCACCGCCGAACGCGGCGCTCACGTACTGGATCCGCACACCGGTGAACCGGCCACCGCTCTGGCCTCCCTCACCCTGACCGGCCCCGGCCTGACCTGGACCGACGCCCTGGCCACGGCCGCCTTCGCGATGGGCCCGGCCGCCCCCGCCTGGGCCGAGGCCCTGGAATCCCATCAGGCCATGGGGATCACCGCGACGGGCGAACGCTGGCAGACCCCGGGTTTCTGAATTTGCGGTGAGTATGGGACAGCGACACGCCGTGGCCGAGATGGTGCGGCGGGT